>NZ_JBFUHK010000012.1:0-117009 GCF_056402435.1 Rahnella sp. P4_A8
CAGTAATACTTCGATGGTTGAAGCTTGCGAAAGCGTTTTTCGGTTTGACACCACAGGAGCGCCATAATGAGTGATATGCCACGGCGCCCCGAGTCTCTACCCGATAATGATCGCCTGCAAAGCGAAGCGTCACTTGAAGCACTGTGTCAGCGCTATAAAGCCGTTGTATTGCATCGCGACAACCAGACTCTTCATGTTGCATGCCATGAAACAGAAGCAGACACGGATGCCTTAAGTAATGTATTGCGCTTTACCACCGGCTTAAAAGTGCAGCTTGAACGCTGGCCACAAACGCGGCTTGAACAAGTCATGGAGCAAGGAAATTCAGAAATAAAGAAAAAAACGGCCGCAGACGAATCGTGGTCATCCGCGCAAAGCGATGAAAACAATGAACTGAATAATCAGAGTGATGCGCCGGTCATTAATTCTCTCAATCAGATACTCAGGCAGGCCATCACCCGCAGGGCTTCAGATATACACTTTGAGCCGTACGAGCACAGTTTCCGGGTTCGTATGCGAATTGACGGAGTATTGCAGGAAGTCCCCGGACCTGAATTTTCGATGGCAGCGGGCGTGTGCGCACGACTAAAGATTATGGGGCAGTTGAATGTCGCTGAGCGACGGTTACCCCAAGATGGCCAGCTCTCAGTCATGCTGCAAAATCAGAGATATTCCATGAGAGTATCTTCTCTGCCGACCTTACACGGCGAAAAGATCGTGCTGCGCATTCTGCATATGACTCAGCAAGATCTCTCTATGCCTCAACTGGGCTTCACACCACGGGATCTGGACTATTTCAAAGCTGCGCTTAAACATCCACAAGGGCTAATTCTGGTCACCGGCCCGACAGGCAGCGGAAAAACGGTCACACTTTACAGTGGTCTTCGTCATCTTAATGCCATCTCCCGCAATATTTGCAGCGTGGAAGACCCGATTGAGATCCCGGTCAGTGGCATCAATCAGACCCAGATTAACAGCAAAACAGACCTCAGTTTTGCCAGTGTCCTGCGTGCGTTATTACGTCAGGATCCTGATGTGATTATGGTCGGAGAGATCCGCGATAAAGAAACGGCCGAAATCGCGGTAAAAGCCGCTCAGACCGGACATCTGGTGCTCTCAACACTGCATACCAATTCCACTTGCGAAACACTGACCCGCCTGCGACAGATGGGGATTGAAGGTTTTCATATTGCTGCCAGCTTACATTTGGTTATTGCCCAGCGGCTGGTACGAAAACTCTGCCCGCATTGCCGTAAACCGCATGTATCACTGGTCGAAAAAGGCGCTGATGGCAGCAGCGGGCACATGCAGTTGTGGCTACCTGCAGGATGCCATCAATGCTTTTCGGGCTATTACGGACGCACCGGTATTTATGAAACGCTGAACATAACACCCGGTTTACAACAGGCGCTGGTGGCAGAGGCAAGTGTCAATGAGTTGAGTAAGATTGCTCGCGAACAAGGGCAAAAAACGTTGCAGGAAGCCGGTATGGCGCTGGTCGAACAAGGGATCACCTCACTTGAAGAACTTTATCGTGTTACCGGTGAAGGCGCGGATACATGAAAACTGACGGCGGCGCGCCTCAGTCCTGGCGGTTATATCACTGGCAGGCTATCGACACTCTGGGAAGCCTTCAGCAAGATCACTGCATTGAGGTGGGTAAGGACGGCATTTACCAGCAGCTTTTTGCTGCTGGATTGCAACCGCTGAAAATCAGAATGAAGCAGCGATTGGGACGACGTTTCTGGAAAAATCAGGAACGTGTTGCATTCGTCAGGCAACTTGCAACGCTGCTACAAGCCGGGCTACCGCTGGTCAATAGCCTGACGTTGCTGGCCAACGAGCACCCGAAACCCGCGTGGCATTGTGTACTGTCAAATGTTGCGAAAGGCGTTCGCGAAGGAAAACCGCTGTCGGTAACACTGAATCATTATCCCGATGTATTCCCTGATATTTACAGACAGATAATTTCTATTGGTGAGCTAACGGGACAACTGGACAAATGCTGCCTGCAACTGGCGACTCAGCAGGAACAACAGGCTGAATTAAGAAGCAAAGTAAAAAAGGCGTTGCGGTATCCGCTGATTGTCAGCGTTATCGCTATCGTGGTCACTCTGCTAATGCTGACTTTAGTATTGCCTGAGTTTGCCAAAATCTATGCTTCCTTTGATGCCGAACTCCCCTGGTTTACACGCATGCTGGTCATTGCTTCTGATGTCCTAGTCAGCATCGGCCCCTGGCTGGTGGGTATTTTTTCGCTTTGTTGTTTCGGCTATCTGCAGAAGTTGCACCCGCTTAAGCACTGGCAACTGCGTGAGCAGATGTTACTGCTCAGGTTACCTCTGACGTCACGACTGGTGACAGACAGTTGCCTCAGCCAGATATTTCAAACGCTGGCAATGACCCAACAGGCGGGCATGACGTTAATTGCCGGGCTGGCAGCAGCGTCTGCATCAATGTCCAATCTGCATTTTCAGGCCGCACTGAACCAGATACGTGAGCAAATCATGCAAGGAACACCGTTACACAAAGCTTTTGTCCAGTCGCCACTGTTCCCGACCTTATGTCATCAGCTGATAAAAATCGGTGAAGAATCAGGGTCTCTGGACGAGTTACTGCTGAAACTCGCATATCTGCATCATGACAAAGCTAACTCGCTGGCAGAAACGTTGTCACAAACGATTGAGCCGGTACTCATGGCCGTAATGGGGGTGATTGTCGGTGGGCTGGTGATTGCGATGTATCTGCCAATTTTCCAGCTAGGTTCGGTTATGGGATAAATCAAAGAGGAAAAAGCGGCGAAAAATGTTTCGCCGCCATTGTGGTCATATCCTTACTTACTGCCGAACAGACGGTTTTCCTGTTCCGCAACGCGGATGAAGGTTGTACGTTTGGTCAGTTCTTTCAGGCGCTCTGCACCGACGTAAGTACAGGCAGAACGCAGCCCACCGAGAATGTCACGCACGGTGTTTTCAACCGGGCCACGCAGAGGCAATTTGACTGTTTTACCTTCCGCTGCGCGGTATTCAGCAACACCGCCGACGTGGCGTTTCATCGCAGATTCTGAACTCATACCGTAGAAAAGCATGAATTTTTCGCCATTCTCTTCAACGACCGTGCCTTCACACTCGTCATGCGCAGCCAGCATCCCGCCAAGCATAACGAAATCAGCACCGCCGCCGAACGCTTTTGCCACGTCGCCCGGAACAGCACAGCCGCCATCGCTGACAATCTGTCCGCCCAGACCGTGAGCAGCATCAGCACATTCGATAACAGCAGAAAGCTGCGGATATCCCACGCCGGTTTTTACGCGAGTCGTACATACCGATCCCGGGCCGATGCCGACTTTTACAATATCCGCGCCAGAAAGAATAAGTTCTTCCACCATTTCACCGGTCACCACGTTGCCTGCACAAATGACTTTATCGGGGCAAGCTTCGCGTACACGTTGCAGGAAACCCACAAAGTGCTCGGAATAACCATTAGCGACATCCAGGCAAACAAACTTCAGCAGAGGCGACAAAGCAAGAATTTGCAGGGTTTTAACGAAATCAGCTTCTGACGTCCCGGTCGATACCATGATATTACGCAGCACGGATTCATCGGAGGAAGTCACGAATGCCTGCCACTGTTCTACGGTGTAATGTTTGTGCACGGCCGTAAGCAAACCAAAAGACGCCAGTACGGTCGCCATACGGAATGTGCCGACGGTATCCATGTTCGCAGCAATAATCGGGGTGCCGGACCACTTAAAACCTGAGTGTTTGAATGTGAATGTGCGCTCCAGTTCAACTTCGGAACGACTTTTGAGAGTGGAACGCTTAGGGCGGATGAGTACGTCTTTAAAACCTAACTTTAAATCTTCTTCAATGCGCATGGCGGGTTAGTCCTGGTTTGGCGACGGGTCGCTAGGGTGCACGAAAAATTTTTACACACCCTTTCCAGTGGTTTTATCATACACAGGAAAATGACAACGGCAAGATGGCTTTTACAACCTTCATCACAGACTTTTGATTGTGCAGATTAATAATTTTTCGCATCAAAACCGAGAACACCACGGCTTGCACTTACTCATAATCTCTTTATCATTTACCTAACTAATTTTATCAGAGCACCAGCATGAGCTATATCGTTGCATTGACCGGGGGTATCGGTAGTGGCAAAAGTACCGTTTCCGAAAGCTTCGCCCGTCATGGCGTAAGCATTGTCGATGCAGATGTGATTGCCCGCCAGGTCGTTGCTCCAGGTAAGCCAGCGCTGGAAGAATTAAGACAGCGATTTGGTGAAAGCATTATTTCCGCTGATGGCTCACTGAACCGCCCGGCCCTTCGGGCGCGGATTTTTAGCAATCCTGATGAAAAAGAATGGGTTAATAAATTATTACACCCCATTATTCATGCCAGAACACAACGTTTGATTGCTGAGGCGCAGACGCCGTACGTGCTCTGGGTCGTACCGCTGCTGATTGAAAATGGATTACAGACGCAAGCAAATCGCGTTCTGGTGGTGGATGTTGAGCCACATATTCAACTTTCCCGGACGATGTCGCGCGATGGCATCAGCCGCCAGCAGGCTGAAAGTATTATTGCTGCACAGGTCAGTCGTGAAAAACGTCGGGCCTGTGCGGATGACATTATTGATAACAGCGGTGATCCGAAATTAATTGAACCGCGTGTTGCCCAACTACATCACCGCTATTTGCAACTTGCGGTGTGAGTAAACAGACAGGATATTGCCAAGCATGACTGATGTAGCTGCAACCGTTCTCTTTGAACATCCACTGAATGAGAAAATGCGCACCTGGCTTCGCATCGAATTTTTGTTGCAACAGATGCATTCCAACGCACAACTCACTGATATTGCTTCTGCTCTGCTATTTTTTCGCACCACTTCAGATTTACTGGATGTACTGGAACGTGGTGAAGTCCGTACCGATTTACTGAAAGAGCTTGAGCGCCAGCAGCAAAAATTGTCTCAATGGAAAGATGTCCCGGGCGTTGATTTAGCAAGGATCGAGGGGCTGCGCGCTGAGCTTAAGCAATGTGCATCTGTGTTAATGAAAGCACCACGCATAGGGCAAGCGCTGAAGGAAGATCGCCTGATGGCCCTGGTTCGCCAGCGTCTGAGTATCCCCGGCGGGTGTTGCAGCTTTGATTTGCCGACACTGCATATCTGGCTGCATCTGGCACAATCACAACGTGATCGTGAAGTGCAAAACTGGCTCGAAACACTGGCTCCGCTGAATAATTCGCTCATGATGGTACTGGATCTGATCCGCCAGTCAGGCGCGTTTCGCAATCAAATCAGTCTGAATGGTTTTTTCCAGGACAACGCTGAAGGCGCAGATCTGTTACGATTGCGACTCTCGATGGAAAATCAGCTTTACCCGCAAGTATCCGKGCATAAAACCCGTTATGCCATTCGCTTTTTACCCCTCGACAGCGAACATGGCGTGGTTCCCGCGCGACTGAATTTTGAACTTGCCTGCTGCTAGGAGTTGCAAATGGACCCTGAAATCATTGAAGTAAATTGCCCGACCTGTCAGAAAATAGTGGTTTGGGGTGAACAAAGCCCTTACCGCCCTTTTTGTTCCAAGCGTTGCCAGCTTATTGATCTCGGCGAATGGGCCGATGAAGAGAAACGCATCCCAAGTAAGGGTGACGTGAATGATCTGGACGACTGGAGTGAAGAAGAGATTTAATCCAGACAACGGGTATAGAAAAAGGGGCTTCGGTCCCTTTTTCTATATGCCATCAAATTCTACACGTAATCAGTACTGATTGTTTTTGAGGGCTGTAACAACCACTTCGTTGGCGGGAGGGAATTCCTCCTCTTTCAAATCGGCCTGCGCAACCCAGCGCTTCGGCTGCCCTTCTTTGCCATACGGCTCGCCCTGCCAGTCTTCCACCAGGAAAAAATAGAGTGTAATGATGCGATCCGGGAATCGGTGCTCCAATGTTTTCAGCAGCACAGGAGATTTAGCATCAATGCCGACCTCTTCCTGTAATTCGCGAATAACAGCCTGTTCAGGTGTTTCACCCGCTTCAATCTTACCGCCCGGAAACTCCCAGAACCCCGCCATATGTGACGATGCATCGCGTTGAGTGATAAAGATTTCTTTGCTGGCATTCCGGATAATGCCCGCTGCGATATTAAGTTGTTTAAGCGCCACAGTTTCCACCTATCCGCTGACTGCAATGACTGTCTTTATGGGGACTTTTTAGACAAAAATAAAGGCGGCAATTACGCCGCCTTCAAGATTAACACGATGACTTAGCCGGAGATCTTACTTTTGCAGGCGGCCATGGCATTGTTTGTATTTTTTACCAGAACCGCACGGGCAGAGATCATTACGACCCACTTTGCGATCACCAGAAGAAGCAAGACGTGCAGCTTCGGCTACTTCGATTTCTTGCTGATCCTGATGGCTAAGCTGCTGCTGACGAGCCAGACGTTCAGCTTCTTCACGACGCTGAATTTCCATCGCTTCAACTTCTTCAGGCATACGAACCTGAACTTTGCTTAGTACGCTGACCACTTCATATTTCAGAGATTCCAGCATGGCAGCAAACATCGCGAAGGATTCGCGTTTGTATTCCTGCTTAGGATCCTTTTGAGCGTAACCACGTAAATGGATGCCCTGACGCAGGTAATCCATTGCCGCCAGATGTTCTTTCCACAGAGAATCCAGCGTTTGCAACATCACGCCTTTCTCAAAATTGCGCATCATTTCAGCGCCAACCACTTCTTCTTTACGGGCATAAGATTCTTTCGCGATTTCCATGATACGTTCGCGCAGGGTTTCTTCATGCAATTCCGGCTCTTTGTCCAGCCATTCTGCAATCGGCATTTCCAGCTCGAAGTCTTTTTTCAGACGTTCTTCCAAACCCTGTACATCCCACATTTCTTCCAGAGACTGTGGCGGAATGTAGCTGTCGATGGTCGCCTTGAACACGTCTTCACGGATGCTGGCGATGGTTTCGCTAACATCAGACACGTCCAGCAATTCGTTACGCTGGCTGTAGATCGCACGACGCTGATCGCTTGCCACATCATCGTATTCCAGCAGTTGCTTACGGATATCGAAGTTACGGCTTTCGACTTTACGCTGCGCATTGGCAATCGCTTTGGTCACCCATGGATGCTCAATCGCTTCGCCCGGTTTCATACCCAGTTTACGCATCATGCTTGATACACGGTCAGAGGCGAAAATACGCATCAGTGCATCTTCCATAGACAGGTAGAAGCGGGATGAACCGGCATCACCCTGACGACCCGCACGGCCGCGCAGCTGGTTATCAATACGACGGGATTCATGACGTTCGGTACCAATAATATGCAAACCGCCGGAAGCCAGAACCGCGTCGTGGCGAATCTGCCAGGCAGCTTTGATTTCTGCAATTTTCTCATCGGTGGCTTCTTCACCCAGGTTTTCAACTTCAACCTGCCAGCTGCCGCCCAGCACGATATCGGTACCACGACCCGCCATGTTAGTAGCGATGGTCACTGCGCTTGGCTGGCCTGCCTGCGCGACGATATCCGCTTCTTTAGCGTGGAATTTGGCGTTCAGAACGCTGTGCGCAATGCCTGCTTTGGTCAGTTCGTTAGAAACAACTTCTGATTTTTCGATGGAAATAGTACCGACCAGAACCGGCTGGCCTTTGGCAGTACACTGACGGATATCTTCGATAATCGCGCCAATCTTTTCCATTTCAGTCATGTACACCAGGTCGGCCATATCTTTACGCACCATAGGGCGGTTAGTTGGCACAACAATGGTATCCAGCTTGTAGATAGAGCTGAATTCGAACGCTTCGGTGTCCGCAGTACCGGTCATGCCGGCCAGTTTTTCGTACAAACGGAAGTAGTTCTGGAAAGTAATGGAAGCCAGTGTCTGGTTTTCGTTCTGAATGTCCACGCCTTCTTTGGCTTCAACCGCCTGATGCAGACCGTCTGACCAGCGACGACCTTGCATGGTACGACCGGTGTGTTCGTCAACGATGATAACTTCGCCGTCTTTGACGATGTAATCGACATCGCGGGTGAACAGGACGTGCGCGCGCAGTGCTGCGGTCACGTGATGCATCAGCATGATGTTAGTCGGGGAATACAGAGATTCACCTTCTTCCATAATACCGGCTTCAACCAACAATTCCTCGATCAGGACCAGACCACGTTCAGTCAGGTGAACCTGACGTGATTTCTCATCAACAGAGAAGTGGCCTTCCCCCTGGAAGGAATCGGAATCTTCTTTTTCCTGGCGGATCAGTTTAGGGATCAGTTTATCCACACGGGTATACATTTCTGAGCTGTCTTCGGCCGGACCGGAGATAATCAGCGGTGTACGTGCTTCATCGATCAGGATGGAGTCAACCTCATCCACCAGCGCGTAGTGAAGTTTACGTTGCACGCGTTCTTCAGGGCTGAATGCCATGTTGTCACGCAGATARTCAAAACCGTATTCGTTGTTTGTGCCGTAAGTGATATCAGCAGCGTAAGCAGCACGTTTAGCCGGAGAAGGCATGCCTGGCAAGTTAATTCCGATGCTCAAGCCAAGGAATTCAAACAGCGGACGGTTATTTTCGGCGTCACGCTGTGCCAGGTAATCGTTGACAGTGACGACGTGAACGCCCTTTCCGCTCAATGCGTTCAGGTAAGCGGGCAGGGTTGCAGTTAACGTTTTACCTTCACCGGTACGCATTTCTGCGATGCAACGCTCGTTCAGTACCATACCGCCGAGTAACTGCACGTCAAAGTGACGCATCCCGAAGACACGTTTACTGGATTCACGCACCACAGCAAAAGCTTCCGGGATCAGGTTTTCCAGCACTTCACCTTTCGCCAGACGCTCACGGAACTCGCTGGTTTTCGCCTGCAGTTGCTCATCAGTCAGCTTTTGGATTTCAGGTTCCATGCGGTTGATCAGGTCAACCACTTTACGCATGCGGCGCAATGTGCGGTCGTTACGGCTACCAAAAACTTTGGTCAATAATTTGATTAACATAGTGCTTAATATCTCTTGGAGGCCACCAAATGCAGCCAATAATTTGTTGATTTATAAATAGAGTTTAGAATTACAGTCTGTTAAATCAGAGAGAACGGGCCGGCACGAATGCCTTGCACCTGTGCTAACCACAGGCCGGTTTGATGCGATGAAGCAAGAGGAAGGAATGGCTGTTGCGTCTGACGGATGATAACCGGAGGTTTTGGCTCATGGGTCAGTAAAGCATTAAGGGTAACCAGCAACGCGAGTTGCTGAACATGCAACGGCTCAGCGGCCTGCATTTCTGCTTCCGGCTGCGCTACGGTGTAAACCACCTGCGGGGCCAAAGCAAAAGAAAGATGACGGATGACCGTGCGTAATGCATGCTGTTGCCAGTAATCAACACCAAAAGCCGGGCGGCGATTCGCCTGGAGTAACGCAAGATTACTCAGCCCTGTACTGGCGATGTTAAGACGATTTAGACTTGAGGACGTATTAGGAACCGCTGGCAGTTCCGTTTGCGACAGGCTCGTGGACACGCCAAGGCTTGCCGCGACCATCCCCAACAGGAGATGCGGCCAAAAATACCTTCTGCCAAATTGTCGCCAACGATTTAGAATGCCAATCACAAGTTTACAATCCGCCGGAGCCCATCATGCGCGATAGTCGCCCACAATTATTAGATATCCTGTTCGATGATGCCTCTTCGACTGAACAAAGCCCGCTGCGTATTGTTCAACAGCGTGCTGCGGCGTTATTGAAACTCAACCGCGCAGTGAAAGGTCTGTTACCGACGCCCATGCAACCATGGTGTCGTGTCGGTAATTATCGACAGGGAGTTTTAGTACTTGAAATAGCTAATGCCAGCTGGATGATGCGATTACGCTATGAACAACCCGCATTACTCTCTGCACTTCGAGCGCAAATTCTACCATCATTGTCATCAATCGACATCAGGATTAATCCTTCGCTCATGGCGAAAATGGAAAATGCTTCGCAGATCGCGATTAAAAATAAAGCGATCGCTGCAGAATCTATGCCCGTCAGGCATTTAAGCGCGCAGAGTGCAGAAGAATTAAGGGGACTTGCGAGCCGTAGCCCGGAGAAACTCAGAAAGGCTTTAGAACGACTGGCTGGCCTGGCCGGAGAGAGTGCCAAATCAACCAGTCGTAATAAGTAATACCAAAAGTACCGATTACGCCAATACTGTAGACGGTGCTTTAAAAGCCAGTGGCATTTCAGCTTCATCCTGGAATGTGACTAATTCCCAGGCTTCCTGCTTAGCCAGTACCGCTTGCAATAACTTGTTGTTCAACGCGTGACCCGATTTGTATGCGGTAAACGCACCAATGATGTTATGGCCACACATGAACAAGTCACCGATAGCATCCAGCATTTTGTGACGAACGAATTCATCTTCAAAACGCAAGCCATCTTCGTTAAGCACGCGATAATCATCCACAACAATTGCGCAATCAAAGCTGCCACCCAGGCACAAACCGCGTGACTGCAGGTACTCGATATCACGCATAAAACCAAAAGTACGTGCGCGGCTGATTTGGCGAACAAATGCTTCTGCGGAGAAGTTCATTTTGTAGCGCTGTGAGCTGGAATCAATCGCCGGGTGATTGAAGTCGATAGTGAAGTCCAGAGAGAAACCATTAAATGGTTTGAACTCAGCCCACTTATCACCGTCTTCAACACGCACGGTATCTTTGATGCGCAAGAATTTCTTCGCGCTGTTCAGCTCTTCAATCCCTGCATCCATCAACAGATAGACGAAAGGTGCAGCACTGCCGTCCATAATCGGCACTTCAGGCGCATCGACTTCGATAACGATATTATCGATGCCCAGGCCAGCTAATGCCGCATTAAGGTGCTCTACCGTAGAAATACGTACGTCATGCTCATTAACCAGGCAAGTACAGAGCATGGTATCACGCACGGATTTTGCATCTGCCGGGAAATCAACCGGTGGATTCAAGTCAGTGCGACGATAGATGACCCCGGTATTTGCCGGTGCAGGACGCAGAGTCAGGGTGACTTTCTTGCCGGTATGCAAACCGACGCCCGTCGCCTGAACGATACGTTTTAATGTACGTTGTTTGATCATCGTTTTTATCTCGCAATGTTTATCCATCCAACCGACCTAAGCATACCTTAAGGTCGGCGGGACAGTTTAGCACAAAGAGCGGAGATCCTACAATTCGGACTAGTCTGCCTGCTTACGCAGGAAGGCCGGGATGTCCAGATAGTCGGGCTCTTTATTAGATTGCGCGCTTTGATCATTGACCACTTTCGCCGCGGGTTTCGTTTCCTGCGGCAACGGAGACATCCCGTGCTGCTGGTAACGATGATCCATGACTGGCTGGCTGGCCGGTTTGTTGGTCACCAGAGTGATCTCAGGACGTTTGTCCATGCCGATACCGGTTGCAACAACGGTCACACGCAATTCGTCGTTCATTTCCGGATCAAGAGACGTACCGATAACGACGGTTGCGTTGTCTGATGCGAAAGCACGAATGGTGTTACCCACGGTTTCGAACTCATCCAGACGCAGGTCGAAGCCCGCAGTAATGTTGACCAGAACGCCGCGCGCGCCGGACAAATCGATGTCTTCCAGCAGCGGGCTGGAAATCGCCATTTCAGCGGCTTCTTCAGCACGGTCTTCGCCACATGCCACACCGGAGCCCATCATGGCATAACCCATTTCGGACATAACTGTGCGCACGTCAGCGAAGTCGACGTTCATCAGACCTGGACGGGTGATCAGTTCAGCGATACCCTGCACCGCACCTTTCAGCACGTCGTTGGCCGCACCGAAGGCGTCCAGCAGAGAGATACCACGGCCCAGAACTTTTAAAAGCTTGTCGTTCGGGATAGTGATCAGGGAGTCCACATGTTTGGACAATTCAGCAATACCCTGCTCCGCGAATGCCATGCGCTTTTTGCCTTCGAAGTTGAAAGGCTTAGTCACAACAGCAACGGTCAGAATACCTAAATCTTTTGCTACTTCAGCAACCACTGGCGCTGCACCGGTCCCGGTACCGCCACCCATGCCCGCTGCGATAAAGACCATGTCAGCACCTTCAAGCGCAGCGCGCAGGGCTTCACGATCTTCTTCTGCAGAATTGCGACCCACTTCCGGGTTCGCACCAGCTCCCAGACCTTTGGTAATACCGCTACCGATCTGAATCGTCTGGCCTACTGCCGTTTTACGTAACGCCTGAGCGTCTGTGTTAACGGCAAAGAATTCAACACCTTCGATGCGCTCACGCACCATGTGTTCGACAGCATTACCGCCGCCACCACCGACGCCGATGACTTTAATCACCGCGTCATTGGTCAGTTCCATAGGTTCAAACATAGTTTCTCTCCGTTTTGTGCCTGTCGCGTCGGGATCAAAAACCTTAACAGCATGATCCCGTTGTTAAAACATTAGAACTCTTTTCTCAGCCAGCTGTTGATTCGTTTGAACCAGTTGCCCACTGAGGCACGTTTTTCTACTTCGGCCTCACCGCTCAGGTGAGACTCCTTCCCGTAGTGCAGCAGCCCTACAGCCGTTGAGTAGTAAGGTTCCTGCGCATAATCCGTCAGCCCGGTGATGTTCAGGGGTTGCCCGATACGCACCTGGGTATGGAATACCCGCTGCGCACAAGCTGCCAGACCATCAATTTGTGCTGCACCGCCTGTCAGAACAATGCCGGCGGCCAGATGATGTTTTACGCCTTGCTGACGTAACTGCTCCTGCAATTGCAAAATTTCATCGTTCACTAAATTCAGCAATTCTGTGTAACGAGGCTCGATAACTTCAGCCAGTGTCTGACGCTGCAGACTGCGTGGTGGACGCCCACCGACGCTCGGCACTTCGACGTTTTCGTCTTTGCCGACAATTGAACCTAATGCACAACCGTGGCGAACCTTGATCGCTTCGGCATCGGTCGGTGGCGTTCCAAACGCATAAGCGATGTCGCTGGTGACCACATTCCCTGCATAAGGGATTACCTTAGTATGACGTAGTGCGCCGCCGGTATAAACCGCGATATCCATGGTTCCACCACCAATATCAACGACACAAACACCTAATTCACGTTCATCTTCCGTCAGAACGGCATAACTGGCTGCCAGACCGGCAAAAATAAGCTGGTCGACTTTTAAGCCACAGCGTTCTACCGCTTTCACAATGTTCTTCGCCATATCGTTATGGCAGGTAATCAGGTGAACTTTAGCCTGCATACGCACGCCGGAAAGTCCGACCGGGTTTTTAATCCCTTCCTGATAATCAATGGCATATTCCTGAGGGATCACATGCAGAACCCGATGCTCATCACGTACGCGTACCGACTTAGCGGTATGCACCACGTTCTCTACATCTTCCTGCGTGACTTCCTCTTCTGAAATAGGAACCATCCCTATTTCATTCTGACAACTGATATGTTTACCAGACAAAGCAAGGTAAACAGAGGAAATTTGGCAATCCGCCATCAATTCAGCCTGATCGATGGCGCGCTGTACGCATTTCACCACCGATTCCAGGTCATTCACGCCACCCTTGTCCATGCCACGGGATGGGCAACTGCCCACGCCAATAATATTGACCATGCCATCGGGCAGAACTTCCCCCACCAATGCGGCGACCTTTGCCGTACCGATCTCCAGCCCAACTACCAGTTTTCTGTCCGTCGACTTGATCATTGTTGTTTAGCCTGTGCCTGATTCTGTTGCTGATTACTGTTTTGCTGGTCAATAAACTCTGGTGCCCAACCTACTGACGCACCGCTGTCATAACGTAAATCGACATAAGTGATGCGTTTTTTATCGGCTTCAGCCTGTTGCTGGAATCGCGGGTAAAGCTCGATAAAACGTTGTAAACGCCCCATCCGGTCATCTCTCCCCAATTCCAGCCGGACGTCATTATCCAGAGTTAACTGCCACGAGTGACGTGCACTCATTGCCACTGCTTTCAACGTGAACTTGCCGGCGGCCAGCGCCTGACTCATCGTTTGAAAGCCCTGCAAAACATCCTGTTCGCTGCCTTCCGGACCGTAAAGCAACGGCATTTTTTGTTTGACCACACGCTCGGCGGGTATGCTGAAAGATTTGCCATCGGCATCAACCATATGCAGATCATTCCAGTGTGCGACCGGCACATACTCCACGAGATGTATCTTCAGTTCATTCGGCCATTGCTTACGTACGCTGACCTGTTTTATCCAGGGTAAACGCTCAATCTGCTGCTGAATGACGTTCACATCCTGCGTCA
Source organism: Rahnella sp. P4_A8 (assembly GCF_056402435.1). Lineage (NCBI taxonomy): Bacteria > Pseudomonadati > Pseudomonadota > Gammaproteobacteria > Enterobacterales > Yersiniaceae > Rahnella > Rahnella sp. P4_A8. Next base: position 14,247 of record NZ_JBFUHK010000012.1, read on the forward strand.
TGAACGTTCCCGGTGCCCCTAAGGACAGAATCGCCTGACGAATATCATCGTTGGTCGTGTAATGCCGCTCCCCGGTGACAACTAACTGGGACAACGGCAATCGGTTTGCATCCTGCATCCAGCCGACAACGGCCCACGCACTCCATAAAATCGTTCCTACCACCAACAGCAGAAACACGATCCCTGCCAGCTGGCCACCGTTACTGCGACGGCCGTTGCTCTCGGCCGTCTCACGCTCTCGGGTATTCAGGGCGGCTTGAGACATATCAGTCTGCCAGTTCCAGAATACGGAAAACGAGTTGCGGGAAACTCAACCCGGCGTGTTTAGCCGCCATCGGCACCAGACTGTGGCTGGTCATTCCCGGCGACGTATTCACTTCCAGTAAGTTGAAGTTGCCGTCACCGCCCTGCATGACGTCGACACGTCCCCAGCCACTGCAATCGAGCGCCTGATAAGCCTGCAAGGCCAGTGCAGTCAACTGCTGCTCCTGCGCTTCGCTTAAACCGCTCGGGCAAAAATATTGTGTTTCATCAGACAGATATTTTGCCTGATAGTCATAAAACGTACCGGCTGGCTGGATGCGAATCGAGGGCATCACCTGGTTGCCCACGATAGCCACGGTATATTCCGGGCCACTCAGCCATTTTTCGATCAGTACGTTATCGTCATGCCTGAAACCTTCCTGCAGGGCGGGTAACAACTCTTTTTCCGTTGTCACTTTGCTCATCCCGACGCTGGAACCTTCACGGCTTGGTTTGACGATCACCGGCAGGCCTAATTCAGCGATTTTTGCCGCCAGAGCGCCCTGCCCTGCTTCCTCAATTTGTGCACGATGCAGTGCGACAAACGGCGTGACCGGTAACCCTAAAGCCTGCCACACCAGTTTGGTGCGGAACTTGTCCATAGTGAGCGCCGACGCCATCACGCCGCTGCCGGTATAAGGCAAACCGATTTGCTCCAGCAAACCCTGCAACGTTCCGTCTTCGCCACCGCGACCGTGAAGTGCGATAAAGACTTTGCTGTACCCTTCTTCTTTGAGAAGCGCCACATTAAACGTTTTGGTATCAATGCCGTGGGCATCAACACCGGATTCACGTAAACCAGCCAGCACTGCGGCACCTGACTGTAATGACACATCGCGTTCTGCGGAAGTACCACCCAACAATACCGCTACTTTCTCAGACATGATGTTCTTCACCTTTCTTTACTGGTTGCAGCTTTTGATCTGCCAATTTACGGGCCACTCTGCCGACATTACCGGCGCCCTGAACCAGAACTAAATCGTCGCCTTCGAGGATTTGCGCCAGACTTTCCGGCACCGCCTCAATATCAGAAACCAAAATCGGATCAAGCTTGCCGCGTGCGCGAATAGTGCGGCACAACGAGCGGCTGTCTGCGCCAGGGATCGGCGCTTCACCGGCCGGATACACATCCAGCATGATCAGCACATCAACCTGCGAAAGCACATTTGCGAAATCGTCGTACAGATCGCGAGTACGGGTATAACGGTGCGGCTGGAAGATCATCACCAGGCGCTTGTTTGCCCAGCCCGCACGCGCGGCTTTGATCGTCGCATCCACTTCTGTCGGATGGTGGCCGTAGTCATCGACCAGCATCGCGCTACCTGTTTTACCGTTCACATTTTCCAGCGCGTATTCGCCCAGAAAATCGAAACGACGGCCGGTACCCTGAAAACCTGCCAGCGCGCGCAAAATAGCATCGTCGCTGATATTTTCGTCCGTCGCGACGGCAACTGCGGCCGCGGCGTTCAGCGCATTGTGACGACCCGGCGCATTGAGCGTAACGCTTATCAGCGGCAAGTCCTGACGGCGCAGCGTAAAGTGACCTTGCGCGCCCACCTGACGGTAATTTTCGATAATCACATCGGCGTCTTCGCTGAAACCGTACGTCGTCATATGACGTCCTACGCGTGGGATCAGCTCACGGATAACCGGATCATCAATACACATCACTGCGCGCCCGTAGAACGGCAGGTTGTGCAGGAAATTGATGAACGTCTGCTTCAGGATTTCAAAGTCACCCTGATACGTGTCCATGTGATCCGCTTCAATGTTGGTCACGATGGCCACCATCGGTTGCAGATGCAGGAAAGACGCGTCGCTTTCGTCTGCTTCAGCGATCAGAAAGCGGCTTGACCCCAGACGCGCATGCGTACCTGCCGCTTTCACCAGTCCACCGTTTACAAAGGTCGGGTCTAGTCCGGCCTCGGCATAAATACTGGTCACCATCGCCGTGGTCGTTGTTTTACCGTGCGTACCTGCCACGGCAATACCGTGGCGAAAACGCATCAGTTCAGCGAGCATTTCTGCACGGCGGATCACCGGAATACGGGCTTCACGCGCCGCAACAATTTCCGGGTTATCGGATGAAATAGCGGTGGAAACTACCACCACACTGGCATCCAGCACGTTCTCCGGGCGGTGATTGAAATAAATCGTCGCGCCCAGCGCGGTCAGTTGCTGAGTCACCGCGTTAGGTGCTAAATCAGAACCGCTGATCTGATAGCCTTCATTGGCCAACACTTCGGCGATACCACCCATGCCGGCACCACCGATGCCAACAAAGTGAATGTGCCGGACACGATGCATCTCGGGCACGAAGGTACGCAGTTTCGCCAATTGTTGTGTATTCACGTTTTTATTCACTATTTCAGGTTACTGATTAATCCGTTTCTTACGGCTGGGACCCCACACTGCGTGGCCCGTTCATTTTCATTTTTTGCTTGCGGCAACCACTTCAGCGGCTACACGCGCTGTCGCATCGGGGATGGCGGCGGCACGTGCTGCCATCGCCATTTCCATCAGATGGGTTCTGTCCCATCCGGCCATCAGATCAGCGACGGCGGCGGCACTAAAATCTTTCTGTTCGATAATCTTCGCGGCACCGGCTTTTTCCAGCGGCAGCGCATTCCAGTACTGTTGACGGTCTTTATGCTGGAAAGGCACAAAAATCGCGGGTAAACCTGCGGCGGCAATTTCACTGACCGTTAACGCACCGGAGCGGCAAACCACCACATCGGCCCAGGCATAAGCCTCTGCCATGTCATCAATGAATTCGGTCACTTTATGCTGCGTCTGACCGGCTTTTTCATAAGCCTGATTCACTGACGCCAGAGCACCTTTACCGACCTGGTGCCACAACGTAATCTTATCGCCCATCAGCGCTGCCACTTCCGGCATGCTCTGATTAAGGACTCGCGCGCCCTGACTGCCACCAATCACTAATACGCGGATTGGACCTTCGCGGCCGGCCAGTCGGGTTGCCGGTAATTCCAGCGCCAGCACGTCAGTACGCACCGGATTGCCAACAACGTCAGCATTTGGAAATGCCCCCGGAAACGCCTGCAATACTTTTTTGGCAATGTGCGACAACCCTTTATTGGTCATGCCGGCAATGCCATTTTGTTCGTGTAACACCACCGGAATACCCAGTGACCAGGCAGCCAGGCCTCCGGGACCGGACACATATCCGCCCATGCCCAATACCACATCAGGCTGGAAGCGCTTCATGATGGCCTTCGCCTGACGCCACGCATGATATATGCGAACCGGTGCCGTTAGTTGCGCTTTAAGACCTTTCCCACGCAATCCGGCAATTTTAATGAAATCAATCTCGATACCATGTTTTGGAACCAAATCCGCTTCCATTCGGTCTGCTGTACCCAGCCAGCGAACTTCCCAACCTTGCGCGATAAGATGATGGGCTACTGCCAGTCCCGGGAAAACATGTCCCCCGGTACCACCTGCCATCACCATTAAACGCCGGGTATTGCCACTCATCGGGCACTCCTTACAAACGCCTGGGCTTTTGCCAGCCGCGTTTCAAAATCCACTCGCAGCAATAACACGATTGCCGTCGACATAATTAACAGGCTCGACCCACCGTAACTGATGAGCGGCAATGTCAGGCCTTTAGTTGGCAACATGCCCGCCGCAGCCCCGACGTTAACCAACGCCTGGAAGCTAAACCACACGCCAATTGAACAGGCTAAAAACCCTGAAAAACGCTGGTCGGTCTCTAACGCGCGACGCCCGATGGACATGGCGCGAAAAGCGACGAAGAATACCATTAACAGGGCGAGAACCACACCGAAATACCCCAATTCCTCGCCTAAAATGGAGAAGATAAAGTCGGTGTGTGCTTCAGGTAAATACTCCAGTTTCTGGACTGAATTACCTAAACCTTGTCCCCAGAATTCGCCACGACCAAATGCCATCAGTGACTGAGTTAACTGGTAGCCACTACCAAACGGATCCGCCCACGGATTCCAGAACGATGTCACACGGCGCATACGGTATGGCTCGGCAAGAACCAGCAGTACCACTGCGAATACGCCCGAACCGATAATGGCCAGGAACTGCCACATTTTTGCCCCTGCCAGGAATAACATCGCCAGCGTGGTGATGAACAGTACAACCACCGTACCAAGGTCCGGCTGAGCCAACAGCAATACTGCCAGCACGACCATCACACCCATCGGTTTGCAGAAGCCCCAAAAGTTACTGCGCACTTCATCCACTTTTCGCACCAGATAGCTGGCGAGGTAGCAGAACAGTGACAACTTGGAGAACTCTGCCGGCTGAATACGCAGCGGCCCGAGAGAAATCCAGCGAGATGCCCCGTTAACCGAGCTGCCCACCACCAGCACCACCAGCAACATGATGACCGACAGCAGCAGCAGGACATTGCTGTACTTCTGCCAGACCGCCATCGGCACACGCAATGTCACCAGTGATAAACCAAAGGCCAGACCGAGATAAATAGCATCACGTTTAGCAAACAAAAACGGATCGTCTGCCAGACGCTGACCAATCGGCATCGACGCTGATGTCACCATCACGAAGCCGACGATAGCCAGCCCGAAGGTCAGCCACAGCAAAGTCCGGTCATACAACACCAGTGTGACGGACTCGCTTTCTTTGGCGCCCATCACCCAATCATTAAATTTGCCGACGAGGCTCAGCCCGGGTATCCGCATCAACCCAACTCCTTCGCCAGCGCGGTAAAGATATCGCCGCGTTGTTCAAAACTGCGGAACTGATCCAGGCTGGCGCAGGCTGGCGACAGTAAAACCATATCGCCGGAAACCACACGCGTGCTGATATCACGCATCGCCTGTTCCATCGTTTCAAACAAGGAAGAAACGTCAGGGCGCAAATCCGCCAGCTCTGCGCCATCACGGCCAAAGCAGTAAATACGCAGATTGTCGCCCTGCAAATAACGCGTCAGTGGCGAGAAATCAGCAGATTTACCGTCCCCGCCTAATAACAGATGCAGCGTGCCTTCGACGTGCAGACCGTTCAATGCGGCTTCGGTACTGCCGACATTGGTCGCTTTAGAGTCGTTAATCCAGCGAACGCCGTTATGTTGCCATGCCACCTGAAAACGATGAGCCAGACCGGTAAAGGTCGTCAGGGCTTTCAGGCTGGACGCATGAGGAATACCGACTGCATCCGCCAGCGCCAGCGCCGCCAGGGCATTGGTGTAGTTATGGCGTCCTGTCAGTGGCATCTCACGGGTATTCAGGACTTTCTCGCCACGCACACGTAACCAGATATCATCCTGCTGACGGGTCAGATGGTAATCACCCACATCAACACCAAAACTCACGCAGCGTTTATCCGCGCCACGTACCGGCATGGTCAGCGCATCGTCGGCATTGACGACGCATAATGCTGCGTTCTCATAAACTTTCAGTTTGGCTGCACGGTATTGCTGCAAACCAAACGGATAGCGGTCCATGTGGTCTTCAGTTACGTTGAGAATAGTCGCCGCCGCCGCATGAAGACTGTGTGTGGTTTCAAGCTGGAAGCTGGAAAGCTCAAGCACAAACAGATCGTATTCGTGATCCAGCATGGTCAGCACAGGCAAACCGATATTGCCGCCCACGCCCACGCGCCATCCGGCCGCTTTCGCCATCTCGCCGACCAGCGTGGTGACGGTGCTTTTACCGTTCGAACCGGTGATAGCCACAATTGGGGTTTGCGTTTCGCGGCAGAACAATTCGATATCGCCAATGATTTCCACGCCAGCCTCTGCAGCTGCACTCAGTGCTGGCGTTGCCAGCGCAACACCCGGACTTGAAATGATCAAATCAGCGTCCAGCAGCCAGTCTTCATTGAGTGAACCGAGATGACACTCAATGTTATCCGCCAGTTTATCGAGTCCTGGCGGGCTGACGCGGGTATCAATGACACGCGGCGTGACGCCACGTGCAACAAAGAAATCAACACAAGACAGGCCGGTAAGACCCAGCCCGATGATGACCACTTTTTTACCCTGATAGTCAGCCATAATTACCGTACCTTCAGCGTCGCCAGGCCAATCAGCACCAGCATCAGCGAAATAATCCAGAAGCGCACAATAACGCGCGGTTCCGGCCAGCCTTTAAGTTCGTAGTGATGATGGATAGGCGCCATACGGAAAATGCGCTGCCCACGTAACTTAAAGGACCCAACTTGTAAGATTACCGACAGGGTTTCGACAACAAACACACCGCCCATAATCACCAGCAAAAACTCCTGACGCAGCAGCACAGCGATAGTGCCCAGCGCGCCACCCAGCGCCAGAGAACCGACATCGCCCATGAAAACTTGTGCCGGATAGGTGTTGAACCACAGGAACCCGAGCCCGGCACCGACAATTGCGGTACACACGATCACCAGTTCACCCGCGTGACGCAGATAAGGGATGTGCAGGTAGCTGGCAAAATTCATGTTACCGGTCGCCCATGCCACCAGCGCAAAGCCCGCCGCGACGAAAACCGTTGGCATAATCGCCAGCCCGTCCAGACCATCCGTCAGATTGACGGCGTTACTGGTACCGACAATCACAAAGTAGCTCAGCAGGATGTACATCAAACCCAGCTGCGGCATGATGTCTTTAAAGAACGGCACCACCAGCTCGGTCGCTGGCGTGTCTTTACCAATGGCATACATCGTGAAAGCGGCGGCCAGCGCAATGACTGACTGCCAGAAGTATTTCCAGCGGGCGATCAGCCCCTTGGTGTCTTTACGCACGACTTTGCGATAGTCATCGATAAAGCCCACCACACCGTAACCCAGCAATACGAACAGCACACACCACACGTACGGATTGGACGGATAGGCCCACATCAATACGGAAATCGTGATAGACGCCAGAATCATCAGGCCGCCCATCGTTGGTGTACCACGTTTACTGAAATGTGATTCCGGGCCGTCGTTACGGACAATCTGGCCGAAAGACATTTTCTGCAGACGGGCAATCATGCGAGGCCCAATCCACAGCGACAGGAACAAAGCGGTCAGCAGGCTGACAATGGCGCGAAACGTCAGATAAGAAAAGACGTTGAAGCCGGAATAATATTTGACCAAATGTTCGGCCAGCCAAACTAACATGTTGCATTCTCCTGTAACGCGCGTACTACCTGCTCCATTGCGGCACTACGTGAACCTTTAATCAAAACGGTAATTACCGCATGTTCAGACAGTAAGCTCGTTAAACGGGCCGTCAGGGCTGCCTTATCTTCCAGATGTTCACCACACCCGCTGACATCACTGATGATGCGGCTGTCATGACCAATGCTGAATACTTTGTCGATACCGGCGTCGCGGATAGCTTCACCGACCTGACGATGGCAATGTTCGCTTTCAGCGCCCAGTTCAGCCATATCGCCCACTGCCATCACGCGGTAGCCCGGCATTTCCGCCAGCACCTGTGCGGCAGCGGTCATTGAACCCACATTCGCGTTGTAGCTGTCATCAAGCAAGGTTTTGCCCTCGCTGATAACGATCGGGAATAAGCGCCCTTTCACGGATTGCAGCGTCGCCAGCCCGGCGCGCACGTTCTCCGGCGATGCACCGACAGACATTGCCAGCGCAGCCGCAGCGAGTGCGTTAGCGATATTGTGACGACCCGGAACCGGCAGCGAGACATCAATGCTGCCCTGAGGAGAATGCAGAGTGAACGTGGTATTCAGCGGGCTGATGTTGACATCAGTGGCACTGAAATCGATGCCTTCACCGAAAGTGGGAGAGAAACGCCAGACGGTTTTACCGTTCAGCTTATGCTGCCAGTTCGCCCAATCGTTGTTATCCGCATTGATCACGGCAATGCCGTTTTCCGGCAGCCCATCGAAAATCTCGCCTTTCGCACGAGCCACGCCTGCGAGGGAACCGAAACCCTCCAGATGTGCGGCGGACAAGTTATTCACCAGCGCCGTTTCAGGTCGTGCCAGGGCAGTGGTGTAGGCGATTTCACCCGCATGATTCGCACCCATTTCGATGACAGCAAAATCATGTTCTGCCGTTAAGCGCAGCAACGTCAGAGGAACGCCAATGTCGTTATTGAAGTTGCCTGCGGTATAGAGCACATTGCCGCACTCGCGCAAAATCGCCGCGGTCATCTCTTTCACAGACGTCTTGCCGGAAGAACCGGTCAGGCCGACGACACGCGCCGGAACCTGCTGACGCACCCAGCCGCCCAGTTGCCCGAGCGCAATACGGGTGTCAGCAACCACTAACTGAGGAACATCTACCGGTAAGCGCTTACTTACCAGTAAAGCCCCTGAACCGGCTTTTACGGCATCAGCGGCAAAGTCGTGGGCATCGAATTTTTCGCCTTTCAGGGCGACAAACAAACAGCCTTCAGTGATCTGACGGGTGTCCGTCGTCACGCTGTCAATTTGAGTATCAGTGCCGATGAGCTCAGCGTTGAGCGCATCAGCCAGCGTTTGCAGGGAAACACGGATCATGCGATCACCCCCAGCAAACGTGCAACCGTCACACGGTCGGAATAGTCGAGACGCTGGTTTCCGACGAGCTGGTAATCCTCATGCCCTTTACCGGCAATCAACACAACGTCGTCTTCTTTCGCCTGCATGATCGCGCTGGTGACTGCTTCTGCGCGGCCATGGATTTCCTGCACACGTCCTGCATCAAGCAGACCGGCAAGGATATCTGCAACGATAGCGCGAGGCTCTTCGCTGCGAGGATTATCATCGGTAACAATCACGCGGTCAGCGTATTGCTCAGCAATAGCGCCCATCAGCGGACGCTTGCCTTTATCGCGATCTCCACCGCAACCAAAAACGCACCACAACGTGCCACGACAATGTAGCCGCGCTGCCGCCAGCGCTTTTTCCAGTGCGTCAGGAGTGTGCGCATAATCAACCACCGCCGTAGGTTTACCCGGCGCATTGAAAACTTCCATACGGCCACAAACCGGTTGCAGCTGAGAGGCGGTCACCAGTAATTGCGCCAGCGGATAATCCAGAGAAAGCAGCGTGGCCAGCGCAACCAGCAGATTGCTGACGTTGAAGGCCCCCATCAGGCGGCTCTCCAGCTTGCCTTCACCCCAGCTTGAATCGATGTTTACGGTGGCACCGTTATCGTGATAATTCACGCTACGTGCCACCAGCCAGCGGCCACTCCAGCCTGCCGGAATTTTGTCTTCCATGCTGACCGCAATCGCATTTGGCGTTTTCGCCAGCCAGCGTGCACCGACTTCATCGTCAGCATTGATAATTTTTTGACCGACCTGATGTGAGGCGAAAAGCTGCCATTTGGCATCTTCATAGCTTTGCATATCACCGTGGTAATCAAGGTGATCACGGCTCAGGTTGGTAAATGCGGCAGCGGCAAACGGCAGTGCGGCAACACGGTGCTGAACCAGCCCGTGTGAAGAAACTTCCATTGCGGCAAAGGTTGCACCCAGTTTCACCAGGTCAGCCAGAATGTGCTGAACCTGTACGGCAGAACCGGTGGTGTTTTCCGCTGGTATCACGTTATCCAGCAGGCCATTGCCCACAGTGCCCATCACGGCACTGGTTTCGCCCAGCAACTGGCTCCATTGCGCCAGCAGTTGCGTGGTCGTGGTTTTGCCGTTGGTGCCAGTTACGCCAACCAGACGTAATTCTTTGCCCGGTTGCTGGTAAAAACGTCCCGCCAGCTCTGACAGCAGAATATTGAGATCCTCAAGATAAACCACCGGTACGCCATGCATCTGGCAGACCGTTCCGTGCTGTTGCTCACCCTTTGCCTCGGCCACAACGGCGGCGACGCCCTGGGCAATTGCCTGGGGAATAAAACGACGCCCGTCACTGGTATGGCCTGAAACCGCGACAAACAGATCGCCGGCAGCCGCAACGCGGCTGTCCAGAATCATGTCTTTTAGCGCTACCGCCGGGGCATCACTCACCCAGGGCGCTAAGATGTCGCGCAAATTACGATCTGCCACCTGAAGCCTCTTTTTGATTATTCACTATGTCTGCGTTTTCATCGGCAGTCAGCGCATCCGGTTCAACGTTCATGGTGCGCAATACGCCGCCCATGATGGCGCCAAACACCGGTGCGGAAACGGCCCCACCGTAATATTTCCCTGCCTGTGGATCGTTGATAACCACCACAAGGGCAAATCTTGGATTGCTTGCTGGCGCAACGCCGGCGGTATAGGCAATGTATTTGTTAACGTACTTCCCATCCGGGCCGACTTTTTTTGCGGTACCGGTTTTAATCGCAATGCGATAGCCCTTGATTGCCGCTTTCACGCCACCGCCGCCAGGCAGTGCCACGCTTTCCATCATATGCACAACGGTACGTACCAGCGGTTCAGGGAAGACGCGCTCGCCGGACACCGGCGGATCAACTCGTGTGATCGACAATGGGCGATAAACGCCCATGCTGCCGATTGTTGCGTAGACTCGCGCTAGCTGGAGAGGTGTCACCATTAGCCCGTAGCCGAAAGAGAAGGTGGCCCTCTCTATGTCAGACCACCGTTGTTTTTTAGGGTATAAGCCACTGCTTTCTCCGACCAGCCCCAAATTGGTCGGTTTTCCCAATCCGAATCGCGAGTAAGTATCTACCAGCTCAGCGGATGGCATCGATAACGCCAGTCGTGAAACACCGACGTTACTCGACTTCTGCAAGATACCCGTAACGGAAAGCTCCGCGTAACGGGCCACATCTTTAATCTCATGACCGTTAATCCGGTACGGCAAAGTATTCAGTACGCTGTTCTCGCGCACCACACCGTTTTTCAATGCCGTCATCACCACCATCGGTTTCACTGTGGAACCCGGTTCGAAGATGTCGGTGATGGCACGGTTACGCATCACGTCTTTTGGCGTATCCGGCATGTTATTCGGGTTGTAGGACGGGCTGTTAGCCATCGCCAGCACTTCACCGGTTTGCACGTCAACCAGCACCGCAGTGCCCGACTCGGCTTTGTTGAATGCCACGGCGTTGTTAAGCTCGCGGTAAACCAGCGCCTGCAAACGCTCATCGATGCTGAGCGCCAGATTGTGTGCTGCCTGGCTGTCTACAGTAGAAATATCCTCGATGACGCGCCCGAAGCGGTCTTTACGAATGGTACGTTCACCCGGTTTACCGGTCAGCCAGCGGTCAAAACTCTTCTCGACGCCTTCAATACCTTCGCCGTCGATATTGGTGACGCCAATAACATGCGACGTCACCTGCCCGGCCGGGTAATAGCGGCGGGATTCCTGACGCAGGGAAATCCCCGGCAGTTTGAGTTTACGGATATATTCCCCGACCGCAGGATTGACCTGACGCGCCAGATACACGAAGCGCCCATTTGGATTGGCAGTAATGCGGGAAGAAAGTTGGGTAAGAGGCATATTCAGTGCATCGGCCAGCGCTTTCCATTTGGTATCGGAGGTGATACCGCCGCGATCGCTAATTTCTTTTGGGTCAGCCCAGATGGCATTAACCGGTACACTGACCGCCAGCGGGCGACCAGAGCGATCGGTAATCATGCCACGGGAGGTTGGAATGGTTTGTACGCGAAGGGAACGCAGGTCACCTTCCTTCACCAGCTTATCCGGATTAATCACCTGCAGATACGCCACACGCAACATCAGGCCAACCAATGCCAGCAGGATACAAGCGCACAACAACGCAAAACGCCAGCTGATAAAGCTGGCTTGATTTTCGGGACGCTTTAACTTCGCAGTGCGTGTTGCTTTCATTCGCTGCCTGTATTCTCCGTGCGCATTTTAAGGCTGAACCACAATAATTTCTTGAGATGGATCAACGTGTTGCATTTGCAATTTCTCCGTTGCGATGCGTTCTACCCGGCTGTGATCACCGAGGGCGTTCTCTTCAAGGATCAGGTTGCGCCATTCAATGTCCAGCGCATCCCTTTCCAGGACTAATTGTTCGCGCTGAGCCGTCAGCAAACGCGTACGGTGAGCGGTAGTGACCACTAAAATTGCGCTGACCAAAACGGCGATCATCAGAATTAACGGGATCTTGCCGTTGCGAAGGATATCGCTGGCGATCACTCCTACTAATCCGTGGCGTTCGTTGCCTATCACGCGGTTGTTCTCTCAGCAAAACGCAGAACAGAACTGCGTGCCCGCGGGTTTTCTGCCACTTCGGCTTCAGAGGGCATCATTTTCCCGACTGATTTCAGAGAACGTCCACCAAGTTCCGCGATTTGCGCTTCCGTCATCGGGATACCGGCTGGCACCTGCGCGCCACGGCTATGCTGACGGATGAAGCGTTTCACAATCCGGTCTTCCAGAGAGTGGAAGCTGATCACGGATAAACGTCCTTCAGGTGCCAAAATTTCCAGTGCGCCATCCAGCGCACGTTCAATCTCTTCCAGCTCACTGTTGATGTAGATACGGATCGCCTGGAAGCTGCGCGTGGCCGGATGCTTGTGCTTCTCACGAACTGGCGAGGCATTAGCGATCAGATCCGCCAGCTCTTTAGTCCGGGTCATCGGCAATTCGCGGTTACGCTCAACGATCGCGCGTGCAATGCGTTTGGCAAAACGCTCTTCACCAAAAGTTTTCAACACCCAGGCAATATCTTCGGCTTCGGCTTTCATCAGCCATTCAGCTGCTGAATAACCACGGGTAGGATCCATACGCATATCCAGAGGCCCGTCACGCATAAATGAGAATCCACGTTCAGGATCATCAAGCTGAGGAGAAGAAACGCCTAAATCCAGCAGTACGCCGTCGATCTTGCCTTCGAGACCCCGATCCCGCACATAGTCGGCCAGATCAGAAAAAGGTCCGTGAACGATAGAGAAACGCGGATCATCAATAGATTCTGCGGCTTTGATCGCCTGTGGATCACGGTCAATCGCCAGCAAGCGTCCGTCCGGCCCAAGCTGGGACAGAATCAGACGTGAATGGCCACCACGGCCAAAAGTTCCGTCTATGTAAATGCCGTCCTGTCGAATGTTGAGGCCGTTAACGGCTTCATCCAGCAAAACGGAAGTGTGTTTGTAGTTTTCAACCATGCTTATAATGACAAGTCCTGTAATCGGTCAGAAAGTGGCTCCTGAGACGATTGTTCAGCGTCGATGTCTTCCTTAACTTGTTGATACCAGGTCTGTTCATCCCACAATTCAAACTTATTGAACTGCCCAACCAGCATCACTTCTTTTGCGAGCCCGGCATGCTGACGCAATGTTGTTGCAATCAGCAGACGCCCGGCGTTATCCATCTGACATTCACTGGCATGCCCCAGTAAAAGGCGCTGAATACGGCGCTCAATGGGGTTCATACTCGACAGACGGGACAATTTTTGTTCGATAACTTCCCACTCAGGGAGGGGGTAAAGGAGGAGACATGGGTGATGGAGGTCTATGGTGCACACCATTTGACCTTGCGATTCTTCGCTCAGTAAATCCCGATAACGGGTGGGTACGGCAAGTCGCCCTTTACTGTCGAGGTTAACCATCGTCGCGCCACGAAACATGACCGCTCTACCCCTCTGTGACCCTTTTCACCACTTTCCCCCACAAATTCCCACAGAAAAGAGTTTACGGATGGTTTTAAAACCTTGTCAAGCCAGAGCGGAGACGGTTTGGCAATATTTACGCAGCCACACAAATGCTTAGCGCAATGTGATGAGGTTTTTTAGAGGGGGTATAGAAAATAACGTCATGATTAGTTGAAGAAATTTCGGAGGGTTAATAATTTCGTTTAAAAAAAAGCCAAACTGAACATTATTTAACTATTTATATTCTTCTGCTATCCAACTCTCATTTCCTGACCGTTTTGCCTTAACAAAAATCATTTTCAATTTTTTTCTGGCTGTCACGTCTAAATCAACATCATTTTACATGCCAACCCGCATGGCATAAGCCTTCGGGCAGATTTAAAAGCCATCAGTACCGCAGCAAACTCACACCGCTGGAATTTAAGCGGGGAATTCTACAGCACTTTTGCGGCGAGCATTAACGTATTTTAGAAATTGATTGGAAGGTTTATATCAGCGGAAGGAAAGCAAAAACATTTGTTAATAATTCAGCAGTCTGGGAATGCTCCTAAATTGCCCATTAAAGTCATATGGGAATTCTCGTATTTTGATTATCAGAAACGGCAACGCAAATTACCGGAATGTTTTAACGCGATTCAGCAACGGTGAAAAAGACGGGCAGTCAGGTGAATACCCGTCCGGGGTTTATTTGCGGCTCAGGCGACCACGGCGGAACAAATTACGGCGGATACGGGTCAGCCCTGCTTTCGGCTTCTTCGGCTCATCCAGGCAGGCCAGAACCAGCTCCAGTACACGTTCAGCCACATCGCGGTGACGCTGCGCCACGGCCAGAACCGGGCATTCGAGGAAATCGAGCAGCTCGTTATCGCCGAATGTGGCAATAGCGAGATTGGCCGGTAAACGCCCTTCCATTTTCAGCGTAACGTCCATCACACCCTGTAACAGCTGGAATGACGTCGTAAATAACGCCTGCGGCATCGGGTGCGTTTTTAGCCATTCGGCAAACACTATGGCCGCTGATTCACGATCATAAGCATTGGCATAAAGGTATTCCGGCTGGCGTGGATCTTCAGCCCATGCCTGGCGGAATCCCTGCTCGCGCAGAAAACTCACGGAAAGCTCAGGCAGCGCGCCGAGATACAATACCGATTCAGCAGGAAAGGTGCGCAACTCCTGCGCCAGCATCAGTGCGTCATCCTGATCGGCACCCACAACACTGATGAAGTGTTCGGGATCCAGAGCGCGATCAAGCGCAATGATCGGGAAATCATCGTTGGCCCAGCGCTGATAGAAAGGATGTTCCGGCGGCAATGACGTGGAGATAATGATCGCATCTACCTGACGTTGCAGCAGATGTTCGATGCAGCGCATTTCGTTGTCAGGCTGATCTTCTGAACAGGCGATTAGCAGTTGATAACCCCGCTGACGGGCCTGACGCTCGAGGAAGTTGGCGATTTTGGTGTAACTGGTATTTTCCAGATCGGGGATCACCAGGCCAATAGAACGGGTGCGACCGGCGCGTAAACCCGCTGCCACCGCATTCGGGTGATAGTTATGTTCCTTCACGACAGCCATAACTTTTTCGACTGTCTTATCGCTGACACGATACTGTTTCGCTTTGCCATTAATCACATAACTGGCCGTTGTACGCGAAACGCCCGCTAACCTCGCGATCTCATCCAGCTTCACTGAGAAACCCCTTAATAAAGATAATGCTTTATCTAACCGCAGAAGCCTCCGGCGGGCAAGGTGTTTTACCGAATCGCTTCACCTGTCTCGCAAAAAATAAAGCCCAACTCAAGAGCCGGGCTTTTAAATATCAGATAAGTTTCACATCTTGCTGATTATTTACGCTTTAGCGCATGATTTTGTCGCCACGGGAGACACCCACTACGCCGGAGCGCGCAACTTCGACGATTTCAGCCACATCACGGATACTGGCTAAAAACGCGTCCAGTTTGTCACTGGTACCCGCCAGCTGAACGGTGTAAAGCGTTGCTGTGACATCCACAATCTGACCGCGGAAAATCTCGGTAGAGCGTTTAACTTCTTCCCGGCCATAACCGGAAGCCTGCACCTTCACCAGCATGATTTCACGCTCAACGTGAGCACCCTGCACCAGCTCAGTGACTCGTAATACGTCTACCAGCTTATGCAGCTGTTTTTCGATTTGCTCGAGCACCTTGGCATCACCCACGGTCTGAATCGTCATGCGCGACAAGGTAGGATCATCCGTCGGTGCAACGGTCAGGCTTTCAATGTTATAGCCACGCTGAGAGAACAGGCCAACCACGCGGGACAACGCGCCCGATTCGTTTTCCAGTAATACTGATAAAATCCGGCGCATGATCAGGTCCTCTCCGTTTTGCTTAACCACATTTCGTCCATCGCACCGCCACGGATGTGCATAGGGTAAACGTGTTCTGTTTCATCCACGCTGATATCAACAAATACCAGACGATTTTTCTGTTCCAGCGCCAGCGCCAGCTTGCTTTCCAGCTCATCCGGCGTGCGGATAGCAATACCCACATGCCCGTAAGCTTCCGCCAGTTTCACGAAATCAGGCAGCGATTGCATGTAAGACTGAGAATGACGGCCGGAGTAAATCATGTCCTGCCACTGCTTCACCATGCCCAGATAGCCATTGTTCAGGTTCACGACGATCACTGGCAAATCGTATTGCAGCGCGGTCGACAGCTCCTGAATGTTCATCTGGATACTGCCGTCACCGGTCACACAAATTACCGTCTCATCCGRCAGGCCGAGTTTCACACCCAGCGCAGCAGGCAGGCCAAAGCCCATCGTGCCGAGGCCACCGGAGTTGATCCAGCGACGCGGTTTATCGAACTTATAATACAATGCGGCAAACATCTGATGCTGCCCGACGTCCGACGTGACATAGGCATCGCCTTTGGTCAGACGGTGCAGCGTTTCGATAACCGCCTGTGGCTTGATGGTACCGGTATTTTTGTCGTAGCTCAGGCACTCACGCCCGCGCCAGTTCTCAATATTTTGCCACCAGTCGCGCAGCGCATCGAATTCCTGCTTTTCGTCGCTTTGTGCCAGCAATTCCAGCATCTGAATCAGCGTCTGCTTCGCATCACCCACAATCGGAATATCCGCATTCACGGTTTTGGAAATGGACGTCGGGTCGATATCAATGTGCATAACCGTCGCATTCGGGCAGTACTTCGCCAGATTATTGGTGGTACGGTCGTCGAAACGCACACCTACACCGAAGATTAAATCCGCGTTGTGCATCGCCATATTGGCTTCGTAAGTACCGTGCATGCCGAGCATACCAAGGCTCTGGCGATGGGTACCGGGAAATGCGCCCAACCCCATCAGGGAACTGGTGACGGGCAGATTCAGTTTCTCCGCCAGTTGCAGCAGTTCAGCATCACACTCAGAATTAATCGCACCGCCGCCGACGTACAACACCGGTTTCTTCGCCGCCAGTAAAGTCTGGACTGCGCGCTTGATTTGCCCGCGATGGCCTTGCACCGTCGGGTTATAGGAGCGCATCGCAACCTGATCAGGATAGGCGTAAGGCAGTTTAATCTGCGGGTTCACCACATCTTTTGGCAGGTCGACAACCACCGGGCCAGGACGGCCGGTAGAGGCAAGATAAAACGCTTTTTTCAGCACAGTCGGAATATCTTCCGCACGTTTTACCAGAAAACTGTGTTTCACCACCGGGCGGGAAATCCCCACCATGTCGCATTCCTGGAATGCGTCATAACCGATGAGTGAACTGTGTACCTGGCCGGATAGCACCACTAGCGGAATGGAATCCATATAAGCCGTGGCAATGCCGGTGATCGCATTGGTTGCGCCGGGACCGGAAGTCACCAGCACGACGCCCACGTCACCCGTGGCACGCGCATAACCGTCAGCCATATGAACAGCACCCTGTTCATGTCTCACCAGCACATGATCTATCCCACCGACCGTATGCAGGGCATCATAGATATCCAACACCGCACCGCCGGGATAACCGAATACGTGCTTAACGCCCTGGTCGATTAACGACCGGACGACCATCTCGGCTCCTGACAACATCTCCATGGTTTTGCCTCCAGGCTTTTTGCTTCTTTTATAGGATGACTTGTGTTTCAGCTAGCTGTTCTATCAGCAGCAATTTAAAGATAAATTGCTGAATTTTAGGACTTTCTATCGGGCTCACAAAACCCTGCTGTTCTTATTGGCGTTCAAGAATCTAACTCAGTACCTTAGCGTCAGAACCGGAGTCAGGCAAACGCCAAAAATTCTGCACAGACATGATTTTATCGCCTCGCACTGCCTTCATTCTCCCGCTCGGGACAAAACACTGCCTGTGAGCACTAACCAGTCAGAAATATCAGGAAGGCTGGAAAAATTACAGTATTAAATTATGTCCATAGCGGACCTGAAACTAAAACGAGGGAAGAAAACCGGCGAAGTGACATACGCCGGTGATTCAGAAAGGAAAGTGATGAAACGGGCAGATGAAGCATTACTCCTGATAAAGCTGATCGATTTCCTTCTGATAACGGCTGAAAATATTTTTGCGGCGCAGTTTAAGGGTCGGGGTCAGTTCACCCGCTTCCATCGTGAAAGGTTTGGTCAGCAACACAAACTTTTTCACCTGCTCAAAACCAGCAAGATCATGCTGAATCTCGCGTAGCTGGTGGGCAAACAGCGAGAGGATCTGCTCGTTTTTCACCAGTCCGGCGCGATTGAAATAATCAATACGGTGCGCCTGGGCATAGACGTTCAGCACATCAAAATCAGGCACGATCAGCGCAGAAACAAAGTGCCTTTCATCGGCGATGACTGCCGCCTGCTCGATATAACGATCCTGCACCAGCGTGCCTTCGATACGCTGCGGAGCAATGTATTTTCCGCCCGACGTTTTCATCAGATCTTTGAGTCGTTCGGTAATAAACACATTCCCTTGTGCATCCATTTTCCCGGCATCACCGGTTTTAAACCAGCCGTCGGCAGTGAAACTGGCCGCCGTCTCTTCCGGTTTATTGAAGTAACCCCGCAGGAGTGTTGGGCCGCGAACCTGAATCTCATTCTCCTCGCCGATCCGCACTTCAATCTCTGGTAACGCCGTTCCGACAGAACCAAAGCGGAAATCATTTTCTTCCCAGCAGGTCACCGTCGCGCACGTTTCCGTCAGGCCGTAGCCGTATTTGATTTTCAGACAGAGTGATTCGAAAAACAGAATGACATTGTCGTCCAGACTTGCACCGGCGGCAGGCAGAAAACGCAGATTGCCACCCAGCAAATCACGCAGCTTTTTTAGCACCAGTTTATCGGCGAGAAAATGCGCAGGCGCCAGCCAGAACGGATAACGTTCGCCACGGCGCTCGATCAAAAACTTCTCTTTGCCCTGCCCGACGGCCCAGTGGAAAAGCCGCTTTTTGAGGGTTCCCGCGCGAGAGACTTTGTCGTGGATCGCGCTGAACACTTTTTCATAGAAGCGCGGTACCGCACACATTACTGTCGGTTTAATGGCCTGCAAAGCATCACGCACCAGATCAGTTTCGCGCAGGAAGACGTTTTGCGCACCGCAATGCATCACGAAGAAACTCCATGCGCGTTCAAAAACGTGCGCCAGCGGCAGAAAACAAAGGGAAACATCATGCTCCGAAATGCTCAGACGCCTTTCATGCTGCATCAGTTGCGTCGCCATGCTGCGGTAATCCAGCATCACGCCTTTTGCTTCTCCGGTGGTGCCCGAGGTATAGATGAGCGTGAACAGATCACTCAGGTCACGGGCATTCACCCGCACTTCACGCTCAGCAGCTAGAGCAGCATCCCGGGGAACAACGCCTGAAACATGCCGGGCAATGGGTACGCCACGTAAATCGACATCATTGTCCAGCACCAGTATGTGTTTCAGCTGCGGGCAGAGATCACGCACAGCCACCGCCGCGTCATATTGTTTCTGACCGACGACAAACAAAATACGGACATCCGCATCATTGAGTACATATGCGGACTGCGCGGGTGTATTGGTGGCATAAACCGGCACGGTGACAGCACGCAATTGCAGGATCGCAAGATCTGCTGTCGCCCAGGCCATCGAATTATTCCCGCAAATGGCGATCCGTTCCTGAACGCCCACTTGCTCCTGCAATAACACGTCGGATAAGGCATCCACTTTCTCGCCCAGCTCACGCCAGGTCAGGGCAGATTCTGCCGCTGGCGACCACTCGCGAAATGCAGTCTGTTCAGCGCGGGCAACGACTTGCTGACGAAAACGGGAAATCAGATGGTAATTATTTAAGGTTGGATTCATTGAGCGTTTATACCGGCGTCCAGCGTAGTCAGTAAAAGGAGGGAGCTGACTGCATTGCTCTGTTACAAAGATTTAACGCAGTCTACCGACAAAGATTGCAAGGCGAAATGAAATTGTAGGAGCTGCAGCAGGGTTTTGGAAATATAACGCGGAATTTCTAAGACAAAAAAAACCTGCAGGACTCTAACGAGGAGAAAAAAACCTGCAGGATAAAAAACTATCTGATAAAGAACAGGCAGCCGCTTTCGCTGCGATCACCTCTGCCAAAAAAGTCGTAATGACTGACTGATTACAGAGAAACAACACACTGGCTCAATAATGTTTTCATCCACATATTACCTTTGTCTTTGCTGGATGATTCGTGCCAGGAAAGATAACAAGTCAGCGTATTTTTCATCCACGGCAATGGAATGACGGATAAATTAAGTATTCCTGCATTTGCCTGTGCCAGCCAGCGCGGCACCAGTGCAACCATCTCGGATTTGGAGACAATTTCCATAACGCTGAACAGATCGGTTCCTTGATAGGAAATCAGCGAAACTAACTCAGAGTCGTCGTAATAAGGTGAACTGAAAGAATAGAAGCGGTCCATCATCATGACAGCATGTTTTTCTTTCAGATACTTTTCATCAGACATATGCGGACTGATACGGGGATGATTTTGCGCCGCGACCAGAACCAGCTCATCATTAAATAAGGCATGATTGCAAAAATCAGCACGCTCAAATTTACGATAACTGATCACAAATTCTATATTCTGGTAACGCAGCTGATGTTCAATATCATCGTTAACAATCGTTTGCAGTTTAACACTGACACCCGGCGATAATTCTTCGGCGGCCTTCAGCACCAGGCTGGTGAAGCGTTTATCGAGCGGGCTGCAAATAGCGACATTAAACTGGCGTGTGCTGAGATAAGGGTCAAAACCTGCCCCCGGCAGTTCGTTCATCACCAGTTGCAAAGCCTGTCTGATCGGGCCAAACAGTTGACGTGCGCGCATCGTCGGTTGGATCCCGCGCCCGAAACGCACAAACAAGTCATCATTAAACATCACTTTCAAACGGGCAACGGCATTACTGACCGCTGGCTGGGACATCCCCAACATATTGGCTGCACGTGTAATATTTTGTAATTGCATGACGGCATCAAAAACCGTTAATAAATTTAAATCAACATTGCGAAGGTGCGTTTCTGCCTCAACGGTTTTAGGTTGTATTTCTGTATCGGCGTCAGACATGATATCCCTCATAATAGACATTCGAATCCAAATAAAATGATTATCTTCAATAATCTATTTCGTAAAGCGCAGCATTGAGATGGTATTGGGGAACATAAATATTGGCAGAGAAAACGCAGCAAATTCTCATCAATTTATTTTCAGAAAAATATGAATTTTTGTTTCCAATAATCAGAAACAGAAATACAAATTTTATTTCCCACAAAGAAACTGATGATATCAAACAGCAAAATATTTCCGTAAACAACATTCTAAAAATGAATAATAAGTTAAGCCATACTAAATCATTTTTAATTCACTGTATTAAATAGAGTATTTATCCAGGTGCCCCCGGGCGGGTGCATTTTTTTTGTTCTTATTTTTCCGCCCCCCTTTAAAACCTTCATCCCGAGTACCTCCGCGACGCCAGTGTTTTATGCTAAATGAGATTCAATATCATTTTGGCGATTTTCTGGAATTTCCACACAGTGAAGGTTGACATACCGCACACATTCCCGTATCACTTTAGTCACTGTTTGAACGATATCCGTTCTGACCACCCGATGATGAGAAGCTGAAACACATGTTCATGATGACCCGTCTCCTAGGCCTACTACTCAACGCAGAATATTTGCGCGGTAAGCCAGTGGGCGAAAATCAGAACTGATTCAACTTCCACAGACAATAAACCCGCGCCGATGCGCGGGTTTTTTTTTATCTCCCGCAGGGCGCGAAAGTAAAAGCAGACAAGGAATAACCCATGAGCGAGCAAGTCATTATTTTCGATACCACGCTGCGTGACGGTGAACAGGCGTTACAAGCCAGCCTGAGTGTTAAAGAGAAGATTCAAATTGCAATGGCGCTGGAAAGAATGGGCGTTGACGTGATGGAAGTCGGCTTCCCGGTCTCCTCTCCCGGCGATTTCGAGTCCGTACAAACTATCGCACGCCAGATTAAAAATAGCCGTGTTTGCGGTCTGGCCCGCTGTGTGGACGGTGACATCGACGCCGCTGCCGAAGCATTACGCGTCGCAGAAGCTTTCCGAATCCACGTCTTCCTGGCCACTTCTACCCTGCACATTGAATCCAAACTGAAGCGCTCGTTTGATCAGGTGCTGGAAATGGCCACGCATTCCGTGAAACGCGCCCGTAATTACACTGACGACGTCGAATTCTCCTGCGAAGATGCCGGCCGTACCCCGCTGGATAATCTGTGCCGCGTGGTCGAAGCTGCAATCAAAGCCGGGGCGACCACCATCAACATTCCTGACACCGTGGGTTACACGACGCCGGTTCAGTTCGGTGGAATCATCACCAATTTGTATGAGCGTGTTCCAAACATTGATAAAGCGATTATTTCCGTTCACTGCCACGATGATCTGGGCATGGCTGTCGGTAACTCCATCGCCGCGATACAGGCCGGTGCGCGCCAGGTTGAAGGCACATTGAACGGTATCGGTGAACGCGCCGGTAACACTGCGCTGGAAGAAGTGATCATGGCGATCCGCACCCGCAGCGACTACATGAACGTTCACACCAACATTAATCACAAAGAAATCTACCGCACCAGCCAGATTGTCAGCCAGATAACCAACATGCCGATCCCGGGCAACAAAGCCATTGTCGGCTCTAACGCCTTCGCACACTCCTCCGGGATCCATCAGGACGGCGTGCTGAAAAACCGTGAAAACTACGAAATCATGACCCCGGAATCCATCGGTCTGAATCAGGTTCAGTTGAACCTGACTTCCCGTTCCGGTCGTGCTGCCGTTAAGCATCGCATGGAAGAAATGGGCTACAAAGAAGCTGATTACAATCTGGATCATCTGTATGCCGCGTTCCTGAAGCTGGCCGACAAAAAAGGTCAGGTTTTCGACTACGATTTAGAAGCACTGGTCTTCATTAACAAGCAGCAGGAAGAACCTGAATTCTATCGTCTGGATAACTTCAGCGTGCAGTCCGGCTCAAAAATTACCGCCACTGCGTCAGTCAATCTGGCCTGTGGCGAAGAAATCATTACCGAAGCCGCTACCGGCAACGGTCCGGTAGATGCCGTGTATCAGGCTATCAACCGCATCACCGGTTATCAGATTGAACTGGTGAAATACCAGCTGAGCGCCAAAGGTCAGGGCCGCGATGCTCTGGGTCAGGTTGACGTGGTCGTCTCCTTCAATGGCCGCCGCTTCCACGGTGTCGGGCTGGCGACAGACATTGTCGAATCCTCCGCAAAAGCGATGGTACACGTACTGAATAACATCTGGCGCAGCAAACAAGTTGAGATCGAAAAACAACGTTTGCAGCAGACAAGTCAGCAACACAACAACATTCAAAATAATCAGGAAACGGTGTGAACATGAGCAAGACCCATCATATTGCCGTCTTACCCGGAGACGGAATTGGCCCGGAAGTCATGGCCCAGGCATATAAAGTTCTGGACGCAGTACGTCAGCGTTTTGGCCTGAAGATCACCACCAGCGAATACGATGTGGGTGGCGCAGCCATCGACAAACATGGCAGCCCGTTGCCGCCAGCGACCGTTGCCGGTTGTGAACAAGCTGATGCGATTCTTTTCGGCTCCGTGGGTGGCCCGAAATGGGAACATCTGCCCCCAAACGATCAGCCTGAGCGTGGCGCATTATTGCCACTGCGCAAACATTTCAAGTTGTTTAGTAATCTGCGCCCTGCCCGCCTGTATCAGGGGCTGGAAGAGTTTTGTCCGTTGCGTGCCGATATCGCCGCAAAAGGCTTCGACATTCTGTGTGTTCGTGAACTGACGGGCGGTATTTACTTCGGTCAGCCTAAAGGTCGCGAAGGTCAGGGCATGCACGAGAAAGCATTTGATACCGAAGTGTATTACCGTTTTGAGATTGAACGCATCGCCCGCATCGCCTTTGAATCAGCGCGCAAACGCCGCAGCAAAGTGACCTCCATCGATAAAGCGAACGTGTTGCAGACTTCCATTATGTGGCGTGAAGTGGTTAACGAAATCGCTAAAGATTACCCGGATGTCAGCCTGAGCCACATGTACATCGATAACGCGACCATGCAGCTGATTAAAGATCCGTCGCAGTTTGACGTGTTGCTGTGTTCAAACTTATTCGGCGACATCCTGTCGGACGAATGCGCGATGATCACCGGTTCGATGGGGATGTTGCCTTCTGCCAGCATGAACGAGCAGGCGTTTGGTCTGTTCGAGCCTGCGGGGGGGTCAGCCCCGGATATCGCCGGTAAAAACATTGCCAACCCGATTGCACAAATTTTGTCCGCCGCACTGTTACTGCGTTACAGTCTGGGTGCTGATGATGCAGCCAATGCTATCGAGCAGGCGGTTAATAAAGCACTGGAAGCAGGCCACCGCACCGGCGATTTAGCTAACGGTCAGCAGGCGCTGGGTACCAATGAAATGGGCGATATCATTGCCCGCTTTGTGAAAGAAGGGGCATAACATGGCCAAAACTCTGTATCAGAAATTGTTTGATGCGCATGTGGTTTACGAAGCGCAAAACGAAACGCCATTGTTATACATTGACCGCCATCTGGTTCACGAAGTGACCTCTCCGCAGGCGTTTGACGGCTTGCGTGCGATGGGCCGTCAGGTTCGCCAGCCAGGTAAAACCTTTGCGACCATGGATCACAACGTGTCCACGCAAACTAAAGACATCAATGCGAGCGGCGAAATGGCGCGCATCCAGATGCAGGAATTAATCAAGAACTGTGCTGAATTCGGCGTGCAGTTGTATGACCTGAATCACCCGTATCAGGGCATCGTTCACGTTATCGGCCCTGAACAGGGCATGACGTTGCCGGGAATGACGATTGTCTGCGGTGATTCCCATACCGCCACGCACGGCGCATTTGGCTCACTGGCTTTCGGTATCGGGACTTCGGAAGTTGAACACGTTCTGGCGACACAAACCCTGAAACAGGGTCGCGCCAAAACCATGAAAATTGAAGTGACCGGCGAAGCTCCTGTCGGTATCACAGCGAAAGATATCGTTCTGGCGATTATCGGGAAAACCGGCAGCGCAGGCGGCACCGGTCACGTGGTGGAATTCTGCGGTAAAGCGATTGAAGCGTTAAGCATGGAAGGTCGTATGACCCTGTGCAACATGGCGATCGAAATGGGGGCGAAAGCCGGTCTGGTTGCACCGGATGAAACTACGTTTGCTTATCTGAAGGGCCGTCAGTTTGCGCCGAAAGATCAGAACTGGGACGCGGCGGTCGAATACTGGAAAACCCTGAAAACCGAAGATGGGGCGAAGTTCGACAGCGTTGTTACGCTGGATGCGTCTGAAATCGCACCACAGGTCACCTGGGGTACCAACCCGGGTCAGGTGATGGCCGTGAATCAGACCATCCCTGACCCGGCATCCTTTGCCGATCCGGTAGAACGTGCCTCAGCGGAAAAAGCGCTGGCGTATATGGATTTGCAGCCGGGCATTAAACTGACCGACGTGGCGATTGATAAAGTGTTCATCGGCTCCTGCACCAATTCCCGTATCGAAGATTTACGCGCTGCGGCAGCGGTGGCCAAAGGCCGTAAAGTGGCGAACGGCGTACAGGCCATTGTGGTACCGGGATCCGGCCCGGTAAAAGCGCAGGCGGAAGAAGAAGGGCTGGATAAGATCTTCATCGAAGCGGGCTTTGAATGGCGTCTGCCAGGCTGTTCTATGTGTCTGGCGATGAACAATGACCGTCTGGAACCGGGCGAACGTTGCGCGTCTACCAGCAACCGTAACTTCGAAGGCCGTCAGGGTCGTGGCGGTCGCACGCATCTGGTCAGCCCGGCAATGGCGGCAGCGGCGGCGGTCACCGGCCGTTTCGCTGATATCCGTGAACTGAACTGAGGAAAACACCATGGCTAAATTTACCCAACACATCGGTCTGGTGGTTCCGCTGGATGCAGCTAACGTCGATACCGATGCCATCATTCCTAAACAGTTTTTACAGAAAGTCACCCGTACCGGTTTTGGCCAGCATCTGTTTAATGACTGGCGTTTTCTGGACGATGCCGGTCAGGTGCCAAATCCTGATTTCGTGCTGAACAAACCGCGCTACAAAGGCGCGAGCATTTTGCTGGCACGTGAAAACTTTGGCTGCGGTTCTTCCCGCGAACATGCGCCATGGGCACTGACCGATTACGGTTTCCATGCTGTGATCGCGCCAAGCTTTGCCGATATCTTTTACGGTAACTCATTCAACAACCAGTTGCTGCCAATCACGCTGAGCGACGCCGAAGTGGATGAACTGTTTGAGCTGGTGAAAGCTAACGAAGGCATTCAGTTCGAAGTGGATCTGGAAGCGCAGACTGTTAAAGCGGGCGATAAAAGCTATCCGTTTGTCATCGACAGCTTCCGTCGTCACTGCATGATCAACGGTCTGGACAGCATCGGTCTGACCTTGCAGCACGAAGAAAATATCTCCGGCTACGAGAAGAATCAGCCTGCGTTTATGCAATGATCATTATCTGTAAACGATGAAGAAGGCGGGCCCAGCCCCGCTTTCTTCATCAGCCTTCAGGCATCCCCGAAAGCCTCTGCAAAGTTACCCCTGCATAGTCATCCTGTCTTCAGTTTCTTTGTCACGATTATTTCACTTACAGCGATGGGATCCTGGTACTTGCCTGATAAAAAATCGACTGAACCATAATTTTTTTCGATGGAAATAACATTAATCATATTCAAAACACTTCTAATATTTTTACTCAACAACGGCGAATGCACAAATATCGGCCACCATTTAATTAGCTTTTCTTAGAAACTATAAACTCCATTAATGGAACAGCCTCTCTATATACTTTTTTAATATATTTAGTAATATCTAACATAGGATAAGAAGAGGATGTTTTAAATAATCCTAAATTGGGATCGAGAAAAAAACATTCCGAAGCACTGTAGCGAAACGCCGCAACGGCATGATAGCCAACCTCACCCGGTACCTCAGAAAACCGGAAAGCAATGATCGCCCCGGTGAGAGGGTGAGCCTGACCAAAACTGTTTACCCCGTTAAATAACATGAAATCATTACGTGTTATCAGACGATACTGTAAACCGGGAACGCCAGTTATTCTTTCCTTTTCTGCCTGACGGAAATTTTTATAATTAACAAAGACCTGATGGCGTCCTGTCTGACGTTTCGGATCCTGCTGACTCTCCTTGCAGCTCCTCAGATAGCTCTCGTGCCGCCGGTATGAACGTTCAAGCAATAGCCTCAGCTTCGCAGTATCAGAGGGGATTAAGGCTTTCTTGTCAGGTGTCAGTGGCGTGGAGAACCAACCGGAAAGCCAGCCGGAAAACCAGCCCCCCCTTTGTTGTACCGGCCTTTCTTTTAATATATCGCCCAGCCACGTCAGGCATAACCCAATACAGCAGCCCTCAGATTTTTTCTCATCAATAAATGAATTATATGTTTTCCTGATAAGTACAACTGGAATCATATTTAACACCCTGCATTAGAATTTTAAGAAAGACGATATTATAGAAAATACTTTTCATTAGCCATACAGGTAAAGAGGATGCGAAGTACTTAAAACATTAATCTTTGCAGGATAAAAACAGATATTTCAAAATTATTAAGACGTTGCCGGAACAAGCAAAAAACGGAATATATTATTCAGTTGAATAGGTTAAAGAGCGAATAAATCGCTCATTAACCTTACGTCATTTAAACATCTTTGACTTTATACATCAGCCCGAGCGCCACCACCGCCAGCACAGTTGCTGCCCAGTAGACCGGATAATGGCCGAAGTTTTCCACGATAAAGCCCTGCAGCAACCCCGCGCAAATCACACCGGTGGAAATGCTGTTGGTGAATAGCGTAGTCGCTGAACCTGCCCTTCCCGGCATCAGATCCTGAAAATACAGCATGCCGATCCCCGCCACGATGCCGATGAAAATCGCATTGAACAGTTGCAGGATCATCAGCGCCGCCTTGAACTGAAACGCCACCAGTCCGGCATAGAAAATCACACCACTCGCCACGGCATACAGCATCAGCTTGCGTTTGCCGGTACGTTTCACCAGATACCCGGCCAGCAACATGGCAGGAATTTCCAGCCCGGCCGCCGTCCCCATCAGCAAGCCTGCCAGCCCTTCCGGCAGGCCCAAATCGCTGGTGATGTACAGCGGCATATCAATGACATACATGATATTGCAGGTCCACATCAGCAAAGAAGAAAAGAACAGCAGACGAACATCTTTGTTACGCCAGGCGCTGGCATGCACTACTTTTTCGTCCACTGGCAGTTCAAGGCGTGGTACTGAGGGCAGGAAAAACAGGATCATCAGTATGCTGCCGACAAACACCGCTGCCGCACTCAGGTACATTGGCGTAAAGCCGTAGTTCAACGCCACCATGAACGACAGCGGCGGGCCAAGCACCCAGGCCAGCGAGAGCATCGCACGCATCATCGAGCTGAACATCACCACTTCACTGGCGGAGCGATCCGCATGTTCCCGCGCCAGTGCAAAGAGCTGGGGCATCGACGCGTTACCTATCGCTGCCAGCAACACACCGACAGTGATCAGCACCAGATAATCGCGGCTGAAGGCAAAGACCAGACTGTTGCCGATCGCCATCAGGCAGCAGAACATCAGCAATTTCCGCCGGTCGCCTTTGTTATCGGAACGGTTAGCCAGCAGAAAGCTGATCGCGATCCCCGCGATGGCGTTAACGGTATAAAAGAAGCCGACCCACAGCGGACGGACCTTCACTTCGTTGGTCAGAAACAGACTCAGCGTCGGCGCCTGTAATGCACCCGCCACGCCGCACAGCAAGGAGACCACCAGAAAGGTGACATAAATACGATTAAAACGAGGTTTTGACATGACGTCGTCCCTGAGAAATGAATGCAGATAAAGCAAGACAGACAGTGTAGCGAAGTTTCAGTCGGTTCTGGAAAATGAGCATAAAAAAACCAGTGAGTTTCCTCACTGGCTGGTGACAATACACCATTACTCAGAAAATCGAATTTAGTCAGACCTGAAGTCACAGTCGCCGGCGGTATTGCTCGTCGTCCATCGTTTCCATATCCCACTGCGTGAGACGGGACAGAATATCCAGACGGTACTGCACCGGAACCCAGGACAGCCAGTCTGCATGATTTTTAGAGGCGTTTTTTTTGATGGCTTCAAAATAACGCTGATAGAAACGGGCGTTCAGACTGCGTTTCATGATGATCTCCGGTTGTTCACAACAGGCTTTCGTTGAGAAACAGTATCGGCGTAATATGAGGAAAGATAAATTGATGAAGATCGGCCACGGAGTTCCTCTTTTATGTCCTCATCCCGTTTGCAACAACAGTTCATCCGCTTATGGCAAAGCTGTCACGGTGAAGAAACTGAAACGACATTACAGGCACTGTCAGAAGTCCTGAACTGTTCACGCAGACACATGCGCTCGTTGCTCAGCACCATGCAGGGACAGGGCTGGCTGACGTGGGATGCAGAGGCCGGACGCGGCAAACGATCCACGCTGAAATTTCTTTATACCGGGCTGGCACTCCAGCAACAGCGCGCTGAAGAGCTGCTGGAACAGGACAGCATTGATCAGCTGGTACAACTGGTCGGCGACAAAACCCTGGTGCGCCAGATGCTGCTGTCCCAGCTCGGTCGCAGTTTCCGTCAGGGCAAACATATTCTGCGCGTACTGTATTATCGCCCGCTGATGAATCTGCTGCCCGGCACCATGTTGCGCCGTTCAGAAACCCACATTGCCAGACAAATCTTTAGCGGCCTGACACGCATAAATGAGGAAAATGGGGAAGCGGAAGGCGATTTAGCCCATCACTGGCAGGAAGTTTCGCCGCTGCACTGGCGGTTTTATCTGCGCCCCGCCATTCATTTTCATCATGGTCGCGAACTCGAGATGGCAGATATTATCGCCACGTTTATTCGCCTGAAAACGCATCCGCTGTTCAGCAACCTGAAATCAGTCACGACGCCCACGGCGAATGTCATAGATATCCACCTGAATGAACCCGACCGCTGGCTGCCGTGGTTGTTTGGCAATATCCACGCGATGATCCTGCCGCAGGAATGGCAGTCACTGCCTGATTTTGCCCGCCATCCGGTCGGCACCGGCCCTTACGCCGTGGTGCGTAATCTGAAAACACAGCTGCGCATCCGCGCCTTTGACGATTATTTTGGCTTCCGGGCACTGATCGACGAGGTGAATATCTGGGTATTACCGGAACTGAGTGAAGAGCTGGTGCATTCCGGCGTACAGCTTCAGGCCGATGAATCAGGCAAAAGCGAGCTGGAAAGTCGCCTTGAAGAAGGCTGCTATTTCCTGTTATTTGACCAGCGTTCGCCGGTCGGACAATCTGAAGAAACACGCCAGTGGTTGTGCGATTTACTCAATCCCATCGCCTTACTGAATAATGCCGAACCGATTTACCAGCGCTACTGGTCTCCGGCGTATGGCCTGCTGCCGCGATGGCATCACAAAGCGCCCCGGCCACGTCCGCCCAAACCGCAAAACCTGACGCAGGTAACGCTGACATTTTACGGCGAGCATTCCGAACATCAGGCGATCTGCAACGCCCTGCGCCCGTTGCTGGCGGAAGAAGGTATCGAACTGATTATTCAGATAGTGGATTACGCAGTCTGGCACCGCGGCGATGCCAAAAGTGATCTGTGGCTCGGCAGTGCCAACTTCACCCTGCCGCTGGAGTTTTCACTGTTCGCGCATTTCTACGAATTGCCGCTGGCAAAGCATTGCTTTAGCGAAGAGATGAACGACGATGCCGCCCTGTGGCACGCCGGGAATTTATCGATGGCGAAATGGAGCCAGAAACAGACGGTCAGCCATCAGATCCATCCCCTGTTCCATCACTGGCTGGTGCTACAGGGGCAACGCAGTATGCGCGGTGTGCGTATGAACACCCTCGGCTGGTTCGACTTTAAATCCGCCTGGTTTGCCCCACCGGACAGTTAATCGGACTATCGCATCGCGCCGTTAATCACTAGAATGACATCCGTTCTCAACGGGGTGCCCGACTTGTTAAATCTGCGATGTAAACGCCGTGAGCAAGTTTGGCTGAGATTTGAAACCCGTCGAACCTGATCCGGTTAATCCCGGCGGAGGGATTTGAGACTGCGCGATGCTTACTCAAAATCCTTTGCCCTTTCATTTTTTTGGAGCGCAAAGTTGAAAAAATTACTGTCCTGCCTGCTGTTACTTT
This sequence comes from Rahnella sp. P4_A8, assembly GCF_056402435.1. NCBI lineage: Bacteria > Pseudomonadati > Pseudomonadota > Gammaproteobacteria > Enterobacterales > Yersiniaceae > Rahnella > Rahnella sp. P4_A8. Next base: position 45,699 of record NZ_JBFUHK010000012.1, read on the forward strand.
CTGCACCTGCATTTGCGGCAAAACCTGTTTTGACGGTTTATACCTACGATTCTTTCTCTGCTGACTGGGGCCCCGGTCCCGCCATTAAAAAAGCCTTTGAAGCCCAATGCGGCTGCGAACTGAAATACGTGGCGCTGGAAGATGGCGTGTCTTTGCTCAACCGTCTGCGGATGGAAGGTAAAAACAGCAAAGCCGACATCGTGCTGGGGCTGGATAACAACCTGTTGCAGGCCGCTGAACAAACCGGTTTATTCGCCAAAGCACCGAAAATCAACGCCAGACTGACGGTGCCAGGCGGCTGGAATGACAGCACTTTCGTGCCTTACGATTACGGTTATTTCGCCTTCGTCTACGACAAAAATAAACTGAAGAATCCGCCAAAAAGCCTCGATGAGCTGATCAACAGCGACCAGAAATGGAAAGTGATTTATGAGGATCCACGCACCAGTACACCGGGTCTGGGCCTGATGCTGTGGATGCAAAAAGTCTACGGCGATAAAGCGCCGCAAGCGTGGGAAAAACTGGCGAAGAAAACTGTCACCGTCACTAAAGGCTGGAGCGAGGCTTACGGTTTATTCCTCAAAGGTGAAAGCGACCTGGTGCTGAGCTACACCACCTCTCCGGCATACCATATTGTCGAAGAGAAGAAAGATAACTACGCCGCAGCCGATTTTACCGAAGGGCATTACATGCAGGTCGAAGTGGCGGGCCAGCTGGCAAACAGCAAGCAACCGAAACTTGCTGAACAGTTCATGAAGTTCGTCACCACGGAAGATTTCCAGAAAGTGATCCCGACCGGCAACTGGATGTATCCGGTGGTGAATACCCCGCTGCCTGACGCTTTTAAACAACTGACGATTCCGGCCAAATCTCTGCAATACAGCGCACAGGATGTCGCTACTCATCGTTCACAATGGATCCAGGCATGGCAGAACGCCGTCAGCCATTGATCCCTCGCTGGCTGTTGCCGGGCGTCATCGCGTCACTGGCTATGTTGCTGGTGGCAGTACTGGCCTTAGGCTCTCTGTGGCGTCATGCGCCACAGATAAGCGGCGCATCGCTCTGGCACGATCCTTATCTCTGGCATGTGATCCGCTTTACTTTCTGGCAGGCGCTGCTTTCAGCGCTTTGCTCGGTGCTGCCCGCAATTTTGCTGGCACGCACCTTGTTCCGCCGCCGTTTCCCCGGCCGTCAGCTGTTATTACGTTTATGTGCGATGACGCTGGTCTTGCCGGTTTTGGTGGCGGTGTTTGGCATTCTCAGTGTCTACGGAAGACAGGGCTGGCTGGCGCAAATTTGCGGCTGGCTGGGCATGGATTACCGTTTCTCGCCTTACGGTTTACAGGGCATTTTGCTGGCGCACGTGTTTTTCAATCTGCCGCTGGCAGCGCGGCTCTTAGTGCAGGCACTGGAAAATATCGCCGTTGAGCAGCGCCAGCTCGCCGCACAACTCGGCATGAATATCTGGCAGCAATTCCGCTTTGTGGAATGGCCTGCCATTCGCCGGCAGATATTCCCCGCCGCCGCCTTAATCTTTATGCTGTGTTTCGCCAGCTTCGCCACGGTGCTTTCACTGGGTGGCGGTCCGCAGGCAACGACCATTGAACTCGCCATTTATCAGGCGCTAAGTTACGACTACGATTTAAGCCGCGCCGCCACGCTGGCCCTGATCCAGCTGTTTTGTTGCCTGGCGCTGGTGTTGCTCAGTCAGAAACTCAGTCAGGCGTTGCCGGTGGGCCAAACGCATTCTCAGCGCTGGCGTAATCCTGACGATTCCTGGTTGCGGCGCATCGCCGATGCCGTACTGATTGGCCTGGCGTTGTTGCTGATCCTGCCGCCGTTACTCGCCGTCATTACCGATGGCATAAACCGGGCAGCGGTCGGTGTTTTGCAACAACCCGCGCTCTGGCAGGCATTATGGACATCCGTGCGTATCGCGCTCGGCAGCGGATTATTGTGTGTGCTGCTGACCATGATGCTGCTGTGGAGCAGCCGCGAACTGCGGTTACGCAAGAGAAATAGCTGGGCGCAGGCGATGGATCTGAGCGGCATGCTGATCCTCGCGATGCCGGGTATTGTGCTGGCGACCGGTTTCTTCCTGTTGCTCGGCGATACCACCGGTTTACCACAATCGCCGTGGCCGCTGGTGATCCTCACGAATGCGCTGATGGCCGTACCTTATGCATTAAAAGTGCTGGATAACCCGATGCGCGACGTGGCAGAACGCTACACGCTGCTGTGTCTTTCGCTGGATATGCATGGCTGGCAGCGGCTGCGCCGGGTTGAACTCAGCGCACTGAAACGCCCGATTGCACAGGCACTGGCTTTCGCCTGTGTACTTTCGCTGGGGGATTTCGGTGTGATTGCCTTGTTCGGCAACGAGAATTTCCGCACCCTGCCGTTTTATCTGTATCAGCAGATTGGTTCCTACCGCAGCCAGGACGGCGCGGTGACGGCGCTGTTATTACTGCTGCTATGCTTCCTGTTATTCACCCTGATTGAGAAACTGCCGGGCCGCCATGCTGACGCTGAATAAACTGACGTATTTGTACGAACATCTGCCGATGCGCTTCGATTTACAGATCGACGCCGGTGAACGTGTGGCAATCCTCGGCCCGAGCGGCGCCGGGAAAAGTACCCTGCTGAGTCTGGTCGCCGGTTTTCTGGCACCGGTCAGCGGGCAGATCCTGCTCAACGGCGCAGATCACAGCGTGACGCCACCGGCAAAACGTCCGGTGTCGATGTTGTTTCAGGAAAATAATCTGTTCTCGCATCTGACGGTGCGTCAGAACATGGGGCTGGGATTGCATCCGGGGCTGAAACTTACCGCGCAGCAGAAGCAGGAACTGGAAGAAATTGCCCGACAGGTCGGGCTGACTGAATGTCTGGACCGGCTGCCATCGCAACTTTCCGGTGGCCAGCGTCAGCGTGTCGCGCTCGCCCGTTGCCTGCTGCGCAGTCAGCCGGTTTTATTGCTCGATGAGCCCTTTTCAGCACTCGATCCGGCACTGCGCAGTGAGATGCTGACGTTGCTGGATAAGGTATGTGAGCAACGCCATCTCACGCTGCTGATGGTGTCGCACAATCTGGATGATGCGGCACGGATCGCGCCGCGCACGTTGCTGATCGTCGATGGCCGGATTTTTTACGACGGGCCGACGCAGGCACTGACCGACGGCAGTGCGCCGCAGGCCAGCGTGTTGGGGATAATGCCGGGGATCAGCGGGTGATCACTTGCCACAGCAAATGACCATAAACCGGCATCATCGGCTGTTCGCTTAACATCACCAGACTCACTGCGGTTGCGACCAGACTTAGCACACAGACGATGCGCAGACGCGCTAAGGGCAACCATTTTGTCATCGCATCAGGTGAAGCTTTGCCCGAACGGAACCAGCGCCACAGCAACCAGGCACTCAGCCAGATCAGCACCACGGCGGCAAACAGCATCCATTTAAAGACCGAGCTGTTGTGACTGGCCGGAATATCAATGGCCACGCCCGCCAGAATGCCCGGCAGGAAATACACCGGTGGCCAGGTGATGCAGCCAATAATATTCGGCGGTGCAAATTTGTAAGGCGGAAGGTTCAGCATACCGGCAACCATCGGCACCAGCGGGCGTGTTGGTCCGATGAAACGCCCGATAATCACCGTCGCAAAACTATGGCGATCCAGCGCATAACCGGTTTTATCCAGTAATAACTGGTAACGTTTGAGGAAGCGCCAGCGATGCAGCGGCTCCTTGAAACCGCGGCCAATGAAATACGAGGCCCAGTCGCCGAAGAAACATCCCAGCCCCGCCGCCAGCCAGGCTTCGTACAACCCCACCTGACCGCTGCCGATCAACGTCCCGAGCGTCGCCATCATGACGGTACCCGGCAGGATCAGGCCCACCAGCGCCAGCGACTCGAAGAAAGCCACCACCGCGACGATAATTAATGCCAAGCCCACCGACTGAGCGACCAGATGTTGTAGATAGGCTTCCATATCTTCCCAGAATTCAGTTGCGCCAATTGCGCAGATAAATGAGACAAGTGTGAGTTTTCTGCATTCTCATTGTAGTAAATACATCAATCGGCTGAATTGTCAGCGCATGAACTATCACAGTCAACCGGGTAATTGTATGCGTATTTGGCAGAAACCTGAGCCATAGACAAAGACTGTATAAATAACCATACTCTGTTCTGATTCCTTATCTGTTCATCTTTACCGTTCCGAGGCGCTTATCACTTCCACCTTTGTCCGTCCCGCTTCTGCTGCCACTGACACCCCGCCGCGTCAGGGATTTGTGCTGACCCGCCACTGGCGCGACGCGCCGCGCGGTACCGAGGTGGAATTGTGGCTGGCGACCGACGAAGGTCCGCAGAAAGTGCGCCTGCCTTTACAGGAATCGGTGGCGTTTATTCCGGCCGAACAACGCGCGGCGGCGGAGCGCATTCTCATTGATGAAAAAAATATCAGTCTGCGTCCGTTGCCGTTGCAGGATTTCCATTCCCGCGCCGTTCTTGGGCTTTACTGCCCGCAACACCGGCAGTTAATGCGGATTGAAAAATTGCTGAAAGAAAATGGCGTCAGTGTTTTCGAAGCGGATATCCGCCCGCCGGAACGCTTCCTGATGGAACGCTATATCACCGCACCGGTGTGGTTCAGCGGTAAACCGGGGCCGGACAAGCTGCTGATGGACACCAAAATGAAACCGGCGGAGGACTACCGCCCGCCGCTGAAACTGTGTTCTCTGGATATCGAAACCAGCGGCAACGGCGAGTTGTACTGCATCGGGCTGGAAGGCTGCGGGCAGCGCCACGTGTATATGCTCGGCCCGCCGAACGGCGATCCTAATGCTCAATTTGATTTCAACATGGTTTACGTCGACAGCCGCCCGCAGTTGCTGGAAAAACTCAATGAGTGGCTGGAAATCTATGATCCCGACGCCATTATCGGCTGGAGCGTAGTGCAGTTTGACCTGCGGGTTTTACAAAAACACGCCGACCGCTACAAAATCCCGCTGAAATTCGGGCGCGGCGGCGGTGAACTGGAATGGCGTGAACACGGTTTCAAACAGGGGCACTTTTTTGCTGCCGCTGCGGGTCGTCTGATCATCGACGGCATTGAAGCACTGAAATCGGCGTTCTGGAACTTCAACTCGTTCAGCCTGGAATTCGTCTCGCAAAGTTTATTAGGCGAAGGCAAAGCCAGCGATAATCCTTATCAGCGGCTGGCCGAAATCGAACAACGTTTTCGGGAAGATAAACCGGCGCTGGCACGCTATAACCTGAAAGACTGCGAACTGGTGACGCGTATTTTTGCCAAAACTGAACTGATGCCGTTTTTGCTGGAACGCGCCTCGGTCACCGGTCTGGCCGTGGATCGCAGCGGCGGTTCAGTGGCGGCCTTTACCCATCTTTATTTACCGCGCATGCACCGCGCCGGTTACGTCGCGCCCAATATGGGCGAATTGCAGGGCGAAATGAGTCCCGGCGGTTTTGTGATGGATTCGCGTCCCGGTTTGTACGATTCGGTGCTGGTGCTCGATTATAAAAGTCTGTACCCGTCGATTATCCGCACCTTCCTGATCGACCCGGTCGGACTGGTTGCCGGGCTGCAACAACCGGACGATGAACATTCGGTGCCGGGTTATCGCAACGCCCGCTTCTCGCGGGAAACACATTGCCTGCCGGAAATTGTCCGCCAGATCTGGATGGGTCGCGAAGAAGCCAAGAAGCAGAAAAACAAACCGCTCTCGCAGGCACTGAAAATCATCATGAACGCGTTTTACGGTGTGCTCGGTTCGAGCGGCTGCCGCTTCTTTGATCCGCGTCTGGCTTCTTCTATTACCCTGCGCGGGCACGACATTATGCGTCAGACCCGCGAACTGATTGAAGCCGAAGGTTATCAGGTGATTTACGGTGACACTGATTCCACCTTTGTCTGGCTGAATAAAGCCCATTCACAGGAAGACGCCGACGTTATCGGCCGCCATCTTGTGGAGCGGGTTAATGCCTGGTGGAAAGCCCATCTGCAACAGGAATACAGGCTGGAAAGCGCACTCGAGCTGGAATTCGAAACCCATTATCAGCGTTTCCTGATGCCGACCATTCGTGGCTCGGAAACCGGCAGCAAAAAGCGCTATGCCGGGCTGGTGAATGACGCCGACGGTGAGCACATCGTTTATAAAGGGCTGGAAACTGTACGCACCGACTGGACGAAGCTGGCGCAGGAATTTCAGCAGGAGCTGTATCAACGCATATTCCACCGCCAGCCGTATCAGGATTACGTGCGCGAATATGTAGCACGCACGCTCAGTGGCGAGTTTGATGACAAACTGGTGTACCGCAAACGCCTGCGGCGCAAACTGAGTGATTATGAAAAAAACGTGCCGCCGCATGTTCGCGCCGCGCGGCTGGCCGATGACTATAACGCGCTTCATGGCCGGGCAAAGCAGTATCAGAATGGTGGCTGGATAAGCTACGTGATGACCACTTCCGGCCCGGAGCCGCTGGAAAACCGTCAGTCGCCTGTCGATTACGATCACTACATCGAGCGTCAGCTCGAGCCGGTCGCCGATGGCATTTTACCTTTCCTTCACGATGACTTTGCTACACTGATTACAGGTCAGATGGGCTTATTTTAAACAAAAGAAGGCGCAGCTCTTGTGATTCACAGGTGACGAAACGCTTACCTTCCATTACCATAGCGCCCTTTCCCATTTCTGAATCATCCTCACACAGTGAATTACTCCGCGCCTCCAGGCGGGGAAAGAAAACTATTGCCCGTGAAACCTCTCGGGCTGAACAAGCATTGCGCAGTCGCCGTATACAGAGCACACAACACAGAGAGAAATTATGCCGTTTACATTAGGTCAACGCTGGATAAGCGATACGGAAAGCGAATTAGGATTAGGAACCGTAGTCGCGCTGGATGTGCGCATGGTCACCCTGCTTTTCCCCGCCACCGGTGAAAACCGTTTGTATGCCCGAAATGATTCCCCGATCACCCGCGTGATGTTCAACCCCGGTGATACCATCAGCTGTCACGAAGGCTGGCAGTTGCAGGTCGAAGAAGTTGTTGAAGACAAAGGTCTGTTGACCTATATCGGCACCCGTCTGGACACAGAAGAAACCGGCGTTGCCATGCGCGAAGTGCTGCTCGACAGCAAACTGACCTTCAGCAAACCGCAGGATCGTCTGTTCGCCGGTCAGATTGACCGTATGGACCGTTTTGCCCTGCGTTTCCGCGCCCGTAAATATCAGCGTGAACAGTTCCGTCTGGAATTCGGCGGTCTGCGCGGTATGCGTGCCAGCCTGATCCCACATCAGTTGCACATCGCTTATGAAGTCGGTCAGCGCCATGCGCCGCGCGTTTTACTCGCCGATGAAGTGGGTCTGGGCAAAACCATCGAAGCGGGCATGATTATTCATCAGCAACTGTTGTCCGGCCGTGCCGAACGCATACTGATCGTGGTGCCAGAAACCCTGCAGCACCAGTGGCTGGTAGAAATGCTGCGCCGCTTCAATCTGCGCTTCTCTTTGTTTGACGACGATCGCTACGCTGAATCCATCCACGAAGCAACGAACCCGTTTGAAACTGAACAACTGGTGATCTGTTCCCTTGATTTCGTGCGCCGCAATAAATCCCGTCTCGAGCAGTTATCCGATGCGGCCTGGGATATGCTGGTGGTCGACGAGGCCCACCATCTGGTGTGGAGCGAAGACGCGCCGAGCCGCGAATATCAGGTTATCGAACAGCTTTCCCAGCAAATCCCGAGTGTTCTGCTGCTGACCGCTACGCCGGAGCAACTGGGACAGGAAAGCCACTTTGCGCGCCTGCGCCTGCTGGATCCGGACCGTTTCCACGATTACGAAGAATTCATCGAAGAACAGCAGCAATACCAGCCGGTGGCTGATGCCGTGACCCTGTTACTCAACAAAGAACCGCTGACGCCGGAAGCGCTGGCGTTGCTGGGTGAAAGTGTCGGCAATGCCGATACCGATGCCCTGCTGACCGCCGCCAATAAAGGCGACGAAGCCGCAGCGAAACAGCTGGTTTCCATGCTGATGGACCGTCACGGTACCAGCCGCGTACTCTTCCGTAACACCCGTAATGGCGTGAAAGGTTTCCCTGAACGTCATCTGCATGCAGTGAAACTGCCGCTGCCGACGCAGTATCAGACCGCGATAAAAGTCTCGGGCATTATGGGCGCGAAGAAAACCGCCGAAGCCCGTGCGCACGACATGCTGTATCCGGAACAGATTTATCAGGAATTTGAAGGCGAGAACGCCACCTGGTGGAACTTTGATCCGCGCGTCGAATGGCTGCTCGGTTATCTGACCGCCAACCGCGACGAAAAAGTACTGGTGATCTGCGCTAAAGCCGCCACTGCATTGCAACTGGAACAGGTTCTGCGGGAGCGTGAAGCGATCCGTGCTGCTGTGTTCCACGAAGGTTTGTCGATCATCGAACGTGACCGCGCCGCCGCTTACTTTGCTTCCCAGGAAGAAGGCGCGCAGGTTCTGCTGTGTTCTGAAATCGGCTCCGAAGGCCGTAACTTCCAGTTTGCCAGCAAGATGGTGATGTTCGACCTGCCGTTCAACCCGGATCTGCTGGAACAGCGTATCGGGCGTCTGGATCGTATCGGCCAGCAAAACAATATCGACATCATGGTGCCATACCTCGAGCAGACCGCGCAGTCGGTACTGGTTCGCTGGTTCCATGAAGGTCTGGACGCATTCGAACATACCTGTCCGACTGGCCGCACCATTTACGACAGCGCTTATGAGCAACTGATTGCGTTCCTGGCGGCACCTGCCGCGCAGGAAGGTCTGGACGAGTTCATTCTTACATGTCGCGCCGAACATGACGCGCTGAAAGAGAAGCTGGAAAATGGCCGTGACCGCCTGCTGGAGATGCATTCCAACGGTGGCGAACGTGCTCAACAACTGGCGAAGGAAATCGGCGAGCAGGATAACGACGTTAACCTGGTCAACTTTGCGCTGAACCTGTTCGATATCGTCGGCATCAATCAGGAAGATCGCAGCGATAACCTGATCGTCCTGACGCCGTCTGATCACATGCTGGTGCCGGATTTCCCGGGTCTGCCGGAAGACGGTTGCACCGTGACCTTCGATCGTGAACAGGCGCTCTCGCGTGAAGATGCACAGTTTATCAGCTGGGAACATCCGATCGTGCGTAACGGTCTGGATCTGATCCTTTCCGGTGATACCGGCAGTTGTGCGGTATCGATCCTGAAAAACAAAGCGCTGCCGGTCGGTACCTTGCTGGCGGAACTGGTTTACGTGGTGGAATGTCAGGCGCCGAAGCATCTGCAACTGACCCGTTTCCTGCCACCGACACCGGTGCGTATGCTGATGGATCGTAAAGGCACCAATCTGGCGGCTCAGGTTGAATTTGAGAGTTTTAACCGTCAGCTGAATGCCATCAACCGTCACAACTCCAGTAAACTGGTGAATGCCGTGCAGCAGGATGTTCACGCCATGCTGCAACAGGCAGAAGCGGAAATTGCCGATCAGGCGCGCGCCCTGATTGAAGCAGCGAAAGTGGAAGCTGACGAGCAACTGACCAAAGAACTGGATCGTCTGAAAGCGCTGAAAGAAGTGAACCCGAACATTCGCGATGACGAACTGGAATCGGTAGACTCTAACCGTAAGCAGGTGCTGGCGAATCTGAACGATGCCAGCTGGCGTCTGGATGCGATCCGCCTGGTGGTGGTCAGCCATCAGTAAGCCCGACGGGATGCAGCCGGTCTGCATCCCTTATTTATTTCAACCTGAATGCAGACTGAAACCGCTATGAGCGAACATCAACCGACTATCCCTGAACCGTCGAAAACCCGGCCGCTGGAGAATTACAATCCGCCGACCGATCCCTGGTTACAGGTGATTTTTCAGGATGAACACATCATGGTGGTCAATAAGCCGAGCGGGCTGCTTTCCGTGCCGGGCAAGCTGGCCGAGCATCAGGACAGCCTGATGACGCGTATTCAGCAGGAATTTCCTGAGGCTGAGTCCGTCCATCGTCTGGATATGTCCACCAGCGGCGTGATCGTGGTGGCGCTGACCAAAGACGCTGAGCGTGAACTTAAACGCCAGTTCCGCGAACGCGAAACCAAGAAAGTGTATATCGCGCGGGTCTGGGGACGGGTTGAAGAAGATTACGGCATTATCGATTTGCCGCTGATTTGCGATTATCCTAACCGGCCGAAACAGAAGGTCTGTCACGAGACCGGCAAGAAAGCGCTGACGCAGTATGAAGTGATGTCATGGGATGATGACGGCACAACGCGGGTGAAACTGCGGCCGATCACCGGACGTTCGCACCAGTTGCGCGTGCACCTTCTGGCGCTCGGGCATCCGATTCTGGGCGATAAATTCTATGCCCATCCGCAGGCGCTGGCAGCGGCCGGTCGTTTGCAACTGCACGCACAGGAATTATCGTTTTATCATCCGATAACCGATGCGCCGCTGGTATTTAACTGCGAGCCGGATTTTTAACCATTCAAATAATACATTTTTCTTCAATCACTATTAAGTAATATGTATTACATTACCATCGTGTTGTTTTATCAGAATTTACCTTGCCAAAAAATATAATATCGGCTTCCTCACCTATTCCCTTCCCTGTTAATTCGCCCCGCACGCCTGATAACATCCCGCCCTATTTATTCAAATTTAATTATTCACCCTTCAGGGAAGACGACATGAAATGGAAACCAAAGCTGCTCAGCAGCCTGATTGCATTGGCGCTTTTTGATGCCGATGCCGGTATCATGCGTGAAGATGTTGCGGTTCAGGACTACCGCGACTTCGCAGAGAATCTGGGCAAATACACCGTCGGTGAAGAAAACATCGAAGTCTTTAAGATGGATGGTACGTCCGCAGGCATCCTGAATTTCCCTATGCCCGATTTCGGCGCAATTAACAGCTTAGGTTTTGCGACAGTCATCGCCCCCTCTTATGTCGTCAGCGTTGCTCACAATGGCGGTTATACCGCTGTCGATTTCGGTAATAAAGCAAAATATAAAACTTCCTATAAATTAATTAACCGAAATATTGACCCTCAATATCTCACCTGGAATAAAGATTTCCATGTTCCACGTTTAAATAAAGTCGTGACCGATGCCGCGCCGGTACCCACCGTGGATACTCAGGATGTGCGTAAGAACCGAGAACGCTATGTTTATTTCGCGCGAGCCGGTGCCGGAACACAATATCAGGTCGACCCCGTCACTAAAAAACCCGTTTATATTACCGGCGCTTACGAATGGAAAAGCGGCGGCACCGTGGTCAACCCAATCTTTGAACCGTCAAGATTACGCTGGGTTAACTACGGGCCGCCTGATGCACGTGCTCAGCCATTCAGTTCAGCGATACAAGCAGGCGACAGCGGAAGTCCGTTGTATGTTTATGATAACGTAGATAAAGAATGGAAAATCTTCGGTGTTTCCCCATGGGGAGGCACAGGAAAAACAGGATATGAATACACCAGTTATACGCTGGATATGCAGCTCAATTTTATGAACAAAGTGATTGCTGCTAATACCGATCCTGATGTGACCGACGTGGCAGCAGATGGCGATATTCATTGGACTGCGGCCAATATTACGCAAGGCGAAAACAGCTGGCAGTGGCACGGTGTTGATAAGCAACTCCCTTCGCAGGCCAGCAATGAAGAACTCGATGCCTCAAAAGATCTGCGCTTTGCCGGTGATGGCGGCCTGATCGTACTTGATAGCGCCGTCAATCATGGTGCCGCAAAACTGCAATTCTCGAACGATTACCGGGTGGTGTCGGCTGAAGGTGCGAACAGCACCTGGGTGGGCGGCGGGATCGAAGTCGATGCGGATAAAACCGTTGACTGGGAAGTGAACGGTTTAGCCGGAGATACTTTACATAAAATCGGCGAAGGTACGCTGTACGTCAATGCCGTGGGGAATAATGGCGGCGCGCTGAATGTCGGCGACGGGCTGGTGGTGTTAGCCCAGCAGGCCAATGAAGCCGGGGAGCAAAAAGCCTTCTCCAAAGTCACCATTGTCAGCGGTCGACCGACCGTGCAGATCGGCGGCGAAAACCAGATTACCGGCAGCGACATTTACTTTGGTTATCGCGGCGGCAATCTTGATCTCAATGGCTATGACATGGCTTTCAGCAGCATCAATCACAGTGATTCCGGTGCGGCCATTATTAACGGCAATGCAGACCAGCTCAGCACCCTGACGCTGAACAACAGCAGTAACCAGACCTTCGTCGGCCATCTCGGCAGTCAGGAAACGGCGTCGAATTTAAACGTCGATTATGCAGCGGACTCCTCCGCAGGCTTCTGGGAACTGGCGGGCGGTGCTGACCTGAATCAGCTCTCCGTGCAAAATGGCATTCTGAGACTGGCGGGTCGCCCGACTCCGCACGCCGGTAATGTAGTGTTCAGTGACGACTGGATTGATGAAACCTATACGATAAACAATGTGGATGTGGCCAGCCGTGCCACCCTGCGCGTTAACGAGCACGCCACACTGGATGCCAACGTGAAGCTCAACGAGCTGGCAAACATGATGCTGAACAGTAAATCGCATCTGAGCGGCAAGGTGGAACTGGCTTCCGGCAGTATGATTTCTGTTGATCAGACAGACAGTAAAACCACCAGCACCGACGGCAATAATGACGTGGTGATTGACGCCACTATTTCCGGTAACGGAACCCTGAAGAAAATGGCGCCGGGCGCGCTGTACATCAACAGCGAGAATACGTTCACCGGTGCCACCAATATTTACAGCGGCGCGCTGATCCTCAACGGCTCCCTTGCGTCCACCGTCACGATGGAGAAAAACACGGTGCTGGCCGGTAACAACACCGTCGCCGATCTGATCCTGAAAGATGATGTGCAGCTTCTGCCACACTGGCCAGCCGAAAACGAAAGCGAGAGCGATACATTTGTCGCGGCCACGCAAACCGTTAACGGCACAATGGCGGCGGGCAGCAATAATCTGCTCAGCCTGCGCACGCATTTCGATCCGGCTTTCACACAAACCGACAAGCTGCTGATCAACGGCGACATGATTTCCTCCGGGCCGGTGACTGTTCAGGTCACACCGTCAGGGGCGGGTTTCTTCACCGATACGGATAATGATGGCGCGGCGGATAATCAGGAAGGCGTGTCGCTGATCCAGGTGGCCGGTAAGGCAACCAAAGACAGCTTCAGACTGGCGGGGGAATACGTGGCGCGCGGCGCTTACGCCTATAACCTGTATGCCTTCGCACCGGGCCGCAGCTCTGAAGAACAGCGTGAAGTGGCAGGCAGCGGCGATCAGTTCTGGGATTACCGTCTGCAAAACAACATGCTGACCGAAGGCGACAATACGGTACCGGTCGATAACACGCCGGTTCCGCCAGTACCGACGCCGGATGATGAAGACGATGGCGAGGACGACGATACACCGGTTCCTGAACCAACGCCGGATGAAGGTGATGACACGCCGGTCCCGCCGGCACCGACGCCAGATGACGATGATAGCGGAAAAAATACGCGTCCGGCCGTTACGCCGCAGGTGCCTTCTTATCTGTCTTTACCTTCCGCCCTGCTGAGCTACAACAGTCGCGTGAGTGAAACCTTCCGCAATCAGGTTCTGGCACAGGATGATAAGAAACAGAATCTCTTCTTCCAGTATCTCAACGGAGAAGACAACTATCATTCAGCACTCGGCTTTATGGATTATGGCTACGACTACACGCAGAAAGAAGAAGGCTGGCTATTGGGTGCCAAAGTGATGCAACTGGGTAACGACACCCACTCGCTGGCACTCAGCCTTGGCCTTTCCAGCGCTAATCTCGATGTCACGCCGGATGCCGCCGACGGCAACAGCAAAACGCAATACACCACCTGGGGACTCTCTTCACTGCTGTCGTATCAGTATGTCAGCGGTTTAACGGTGGATGTAGCTTCGGACGTCGCCATCTATGACGGCAATGTATCGACTGACCTGCGCGGCAGTGACGTGGCGGATATCAGTGCGACCTCCTTCGGTGGCTCTGTGGATGTGGGATATAAAATCCAGGCGGGCAATCATGTGCTGACACCATTAGTTGGATTTGGTATTCAGCGCCTGCAAGTCGATGATTTTACGGATATTGATAATACGAAGGTTCATTATGACGATATCACCCGTCAGACTGCCCGCTTAGGGATGCGTTACCGCTACGACTGGGATACCGCAAATGCTGGTAAATGGGCGATTACGGCGAATACATTGTTCATTACAGATCTCAGAGACGATGCGTCAGTGGACATCGGAGTCACCTACAGCGACGTCAGCAACAGCTTCCACAGCGGTGCTGCAGGCAGTTCCGGGATGCTAGACCTGGGGATTATCAGCAATCCGATGCCGAATGTGTCACTGAATACCGGTGTACAGTATCAGCACAGGCTGGAAGATGAAGGGGTAGATTATTGGCAGGCTGTGGCAGGGGTGACGTTTAAGTTCTGACACCTGACACAAGGCTGTGTCCCACAAAGCAAAAGGCGCTCTGAAAGAGCGCCTTTTTAATGATGACGTTATTTAAAGCCTTTTTCACGTTTGATCAGGTCATACGCCGCCTGAATCGCCTGTGCTTTTTCCTTCGCCATTTCCATCATTTCAGGCGGTAAACCTTTCGCCACCAGTTTGTCAGGATGATGCTCGCCCATCAGTTTGCGGTAGGCACGTTTAATGGTCGTTGCGTCGTCGGTGGCATTCACGCCCAGCACTTTGCAGGCATCTGCCAGCGTCGGGCCTTGCTGCGTCTGGTGATAACCGCCGCCATACGAGCGCCCCCCCTGCTGGTGACCGCCAAACTGCTGGCCGCCTTCCATCATGCGCAGGAACTGATCGAACTGCATCCGTGAAATCCCAAGCTCTTCAGCAATCACGTACAACACTTCGCGTTCATTGGGATGCAATGAACCGTCGGCGTACGCGGCCTGGATCTGGATTTCCAGAAAAGTCCGTATCAGGTCAAAACGACCAAAACACGCAGTGCGCAGTTCGCGCATTTTCTCACGCAAGGGATAGTCAGCTTCTTTCCCGTCGCGAAAAGCACGTTGTGCGGCTTCGCGCTGCTCGCCGTGCAACTGCATACGTTCCATGTAAAGACTGGCGATCTGAATATCCGCCTCGGTAACTCTGCCTTTTGATTTAGTCAGATTTCCCATCACCTCAAACGTGGTGCGGAAAAAGATGGTTTGACGTGTCTGCTGATCGGCAAAATACCCTCTGCGTTTCGCTGAACGCGCGGTATCAAACATATGCCCTATCAGCAGCCCTGCTACAATTCCCCAGAAGCCTAAACCGGACCATAAGCCCAGGATAAGTCCGAGCAGTTTTCCCCAATACTGCATATACTCCTCAATTCGCCATGCCGTCGCYTAAAAATTGCTTTATCATAACCGGCATTTATCGTTGTGCCTAACGGCAGCAACGTAACAGGTGGGATTTAACACTAGCGCAACCATGATGAGTGAGATAGTCTCTGACCGTTTGCCGGCATGATGCCTCTGATGACGGAACACCATTTTACGTATGAAAAACAGACGTCTGAAAACACGCTTACCGACAATGCTGGCCGCCACAATCTGGTCAGTATTGTACAGTCACGGCGCAATGGCCGATCTCGCAGCACAATGTATGCTCGGCGTTCCGACCTATGACAAACCTTTGGTGCAGGGTGATCCTAATTCACTGCCTGTGACCATCAACGCCGATAAGGCGACCGGCAATTATCCTGACAGTGCGCTGTTTAGCGGCAACGTTAACGTTGTTCAGGGCAACAGCACACTGGATGCTGATCAGGTTCAGCTTAATCAAATTGCCAATCCCAATCAGCCGACCCCGACCCGAACCGCTACTGCGACCGGCAACGTGCGTTATAACGATAACCAAATCAAGCTGAATGGCCCGAAAGGCTTTGCGAACCTGACCACCAAAGATACTGATGTTCAGGATGGCGACTACCAGATGGTCGGCCGTCAGGGACGTGGTCAGGCTGACAAAATGAAGCAGCGTGACAACAACCGTTACACCATCATGGATAACGGTACATTTACCACCTGTCTGCCTGGCGATAACAGCTGGAGCGTCGTCGGTTCCGAAGTGATTCAGGATCGTCAGGAAGAAGTGGCTGAAATCTGGAATGCCCGCTTCCATATCGGTCCGGTGCCGGTGTTCTACAGCCCGTACATGCAGTTGCCGATTGGCAATAAGCGTCGTTCCGGTTTCCTTATCCCTAATGCTAACTACAGCAGCAATAATGGCGTTGGTGTCACCGTTCCTTACTACTGGAACATTGCGCCAAACTACGATGCCACGATTACGCCCAATTACATGAGCAACCGTGGTCTGCAACTGCAAAATGAATTCCGCTACCTGACCGTTGCCGGTGCGGGTCTGATGGAATTCGATTATCTGGGTAACGATAAGAAAATCGATCAGCAGTATGTCGAAGATGAAAACCGTACCAGCGATAAAACCAAGCGCTGGATGTATTACTGGCGTCATGCCGGTGTATACGATCAGGTTTGGCGCTTCAACGTCGACTATACCAAGGTCAGTGACCCTTATTACTTCACCGATTTCGATTCGAAATACGGTTCCAGTACTGACGGCTATTCCACGCAGAAATTCAGCGTAGGTTACGCGAACCAAAACTGGGATGTCACACTGGCCAGTAAGCAGTTCCAGGTGTTCTCAGATTTCGGGAACGCCAACGCTTACCGTGCACAGCCACAGCTGGATATTAACTATTACAAAAATGATGTGGGCCCGTTTGACCTGCATCTGTACGGTCAGGCGGTGAAATTCACCAGCGTGAACCCTGACAACCCGGAAGCCGTGCGTACACACTTCGAACCGACTATCAGCCTGCCACTCAGTAATGGCTGGGGAAGTCTGGATAACGAAGTGAAGCTGATGACAACCCACTATCAGCAGGATATTCCGGACGCGTATTACGATAGCAATCCGAACACCAAACTGCGTTCATCCGTGAACCGTACGATGCCTGAGTTTAAAAGCGACGGCAAAATGGTGTTCGATCGCACGATGGACTGGAACAGTGACTACACCCAGACCCTCGAACCGCGCGTGCAGTACCTGTATATCCCTTACCGCAATCAGAGCTCGATCAATACCTATGACTCGACGCTGTTACAGTCCGACTACACCGGCCTGTTCCGCGATAAAAGCTACAGTGGTCTGGACCGTATTGCCTCTGCAAACCAGGTGGCGAGCGGTTTAACGACCCGTATCTATGACGAAAATCTGGAAGAGCGCTTTAATGCCTCTGCCGGTCAGATTTATTACTTCCAGCCGCCACGTACCGGTGACGTTGATAGCGTCCTGGATAAAAATGATGATACGGGCAGCCTGGTGTGGGCCGGTGACAGCTACTACAAAATCAACAATTTCTGGGGTATCCGTGGCGGCGTGCAGTATGACACCCGTCTGGATGCGCTGGCTTTAGGCGATGCCGTGCTTGAGTACCGCGCAGACTCAGAAAGAATGATTCAGCTGAGTTACCGTTACGCCAGCCCGGAATATATTCAGGCAACGTTACCTAACGTTACCAACCCGGGTTATCAGGACGGTATTTCGCAGGTTGGCGGCATCGCCAGTTGGCCGATTGCTGACCGTTGGGCGATTGTGGGGGCGTACTATTACGACACCAAAGCACAGCAGCCAGCCGATCAGCTTATTGGTTTGCAATACAACACATGCTGCTGGGCTATCAATGTTGGTTATGAACGTAAGATCACCAGCTACGATACGGTTAAGTCAGAAAGTAAATATGACAATAAGATTGGTTTCAATATTGAACTTAGAGGCCTGGGTAACAATCAAACCCTCGGAACGAAAGAAATGTTGGCCAGCGGCATACTGCCTTATCAACGCGCTTTCTAAGCCCGAAACACGATTCATTTCGTGAAGACACGACGAATTCAGTGAACTTGAAACCCGCGCTTGCGGATTAGACAAATGGAAAAAGTATGAAGAACTGGAGAACACTTCTCCTCGGCGTGACGCTTTGTGCCAGCACTGCGTTTGCTGCCCCTCAGGAAGTTGATAAAGTTGCCGCCGTCGTTAACAACGGCGTGGTATTGCAAAGTGACGTTGATAGCTTGTTTAATTCTGTAAAACAGCAGGCACAGCAGGCTAAACAGCAGTTGCCGGATGATGCGACTCTGCGTCACCAGATCCTCGACCGTTTGATCATGGATCAGATCCAGTTACAAATGGCGACCCGAATGGGCATCACGCCAACCGATCAGGACGTGGATAAAGCCATTGCAGGTATTGCACAGCAAAACAACATTTCTGTTGATCAACTGCGCAGCCGTCTGGCTTATGACGGAATGAACTACAGCACTTACCGTACGCAGATTCGCAAGGAAATGATCATCAGCGAAGTACGTAACAGTGAAGTGCGTCGCCGTGTCACCATACTGCCTCAGGAAGTGGATCAGCTTGCCAAACAGGTTGCGGCGCAAAACGGCAGCGGTGCTGAATTCAACCTCAGCCATATTCTGTTGCCACTGCCAGAAAACCCAACTCAGGATCAGGTTGATTCTGCAGAACAGCTGGCGAAGAAAATTGTTGCTGATCTGAACAATGGTGCGGACTTTGGCAAACTGGCTATCACCTACTCGGCTGATTCCCAGGCACTGAAAGGCGGCAACATGGGCTGGGGCAAATTGCAGGAACTGCCTTCCCTGTTTGCTCAGGCGTTAAGCACCGCTCAGAAAGGCCAGGTCATTGGCCCGATTCGTTCTGGTGTTGGTTTCCACATTCTGAAAGTGAACGATATCCGTGGCGACAATAAAACGGTTTCTGTCACCGAGGTTCACGCCCGTCACATCCTGCTGAAACCTTCTGTCGTAATGACGGATGCGCAGGCGCGGGCGAAACTGGAACAGGTTGCGGCTGATATTAAGAGCGGTAAAGCCACATTCGCTGATGAAGCCAAACAGCTTTCTCAGGATCCTGGCTCTGCTAATCAGGGCGGCGATTTAGGTTGGGCGTCACCAGATATGTACGATCCTGCATTCCGTGATGCGTTGATGAACCTGAAAAAAGGCGAAATCAGTGCACCGGTTCACTCTTCGTTTGGCTGGCACTTGATCCAACTTATCGACACCCGTCAGGTCGATAAAACAGATGCGGCACAGAAAGAACGTGCTTACCGCATGCTGTTCAACCGCAAATTTGCGGAAGAAGCCCAGACATGGATGCAGGAACAACGTGCTGAAGCGTATGTGAAAATTATGGATGGGAATGGAAAATAATACTTCCGTGACAAAATCTGTGGTCATTACCCCCGGCGAACCGGCCGGGGTTGGGCCGGATCTGGTACTGGCGCTGGCTCAGCAGGCATGGCCTGTTGAGTTAGTGGTCTGTGCCGATCCGGCCTTACTGCTTGAACGTGCTGAGAAACTCGGCCTGAATATCCGCTTACGCGATTATCAGAGAGCGCGTCCGCCAGAGCCTCAGGCTGCGGGCACATTGACCGTTTTGCCTGTTAAACTCGCCGTCCCGGTGACCGCAGGTAAACTTGATGTGGCTAATGCGCCCTACGTGGTGGAAACGCTGGCACGTGCCTGCGACGGTGCTATCAGCGGTGAATTCGCTGCACTGATCACCGGCCCGGTTCAAAAAAGCATTATCAACGATGCCGGAATTCCCTTCATCGGCCATACCGAATTCTTTGCTGACCGCAGCCATTGCGACCGTGTTGTGATGATGCTGGCAACCGAAGAGTTGCGCGTTGCGCTGGCGACCACGCATTTGCCTTTGCTGGCAGTGCCTGGCGCGATTACCCGCCAGTGTCTGCATGAAGTCATCACCATTTTGCATCATGATCTGAAAACCAAATTTGGTATTACCGAGCCGCAAATTTATGTGTGTGGCCTGAATCCACATGCCGGCGAAGGTGGCCACATGGGGCACGAAGAGATCGACATTATCATTCCTGCACTGGACGAACTGCGCCAGCAAGGGATGAATCTCATCGGCCCGCTGCCCGCTGATACGTTATTCCAGCCTAAATATCTGCAACATGCCGATGCTGTTTTATCGATGTATCACGATCAGGGCCTTCCGGTGCTAAAATATCAGGGATTTGGTCGCGCAGTGAATATCACACTCGGCCTGCCTTTTATCCGGACTTCCGTTGATCACGGTACCGCCCTTGAACTCGCCGCCACCGGCACCGCCGATGCGGGCAGTTTCAAGACAGCAATAAATCTCGCCATTCACATGGCAAATAACAGCAACGATAAATAACAACAATGAATAGTAGAGTCCACCAAGGTCACTTTGCCCGTAAACGTTTTGGGCAAAACTTCTTAACCGATCAGTTTGTTATCGATAGCATCGTGTCGGCCATTCACCCTATGCCGGGCGAGGCTGTCGTTGAAATCGGTCCCGGTCTGGCGGCGTTAACTGAGCCTGTTGCTTCGCGCCTGGACAGCATGACGGTCATCGAACTCGACCGCGATCTGGCAACGCGTCTGGAAAATAACCCTAAGTTTCAGGGCAAACTGCGGGTCATCCAGTCTGATGCGATGAAAATCAATTTCGGCGAACTGTCTGAAGAGCTCGGTCAGCCGCTGCGTGTCTTTGGTAACCTGCCGTACAACATTTCTACGCCGCTGATGTTCCATTTGTTCACTTATACCAACGCCATCAAAGACATGCATTTTATGTTGCAGAAGGAAGTGGTAAACCGTCTGGTTGCAGGCCCGAACAGCAAAGCGTATGGTCGTTTAACGGTGATGGCGCAATATTACTGCAATGTGATCCCGGTTCTGGAAGTTCCACCAGAATCCTTCACACCGGCGCCTAAAGTGGAATCCGCTGTGGTACGTTTAGTGCCGCATGAAGTGATCCCATATCCGGTGCCTGATATTCGCATTCTGAGCCGTCTGACCACGGATGCTTTCAACCAGCGTCGTAAAACAGTGCGTAACAGCCTCGGCCACCTGTTCACTCCTGAACAAATGACCGAACTGGGTTTAGATCTCAGCATGCGTGCTGAAAATATTTCTGTAGAGCAATTCTGTAAACTGGCTAACTGGTTGTCCACACGACCTAAAACCCCGGAACTTCAGGAGTAGCGTTATGCTTAATTCGCCCCGCGTTTGTGTTCAGGTGCAAAGTATCTACGTTGAGTCACAGTCGATACCCGAAGAAGAACGTTTTGTCTTCGCTTACACCATCACCATCCGCAATCTGGGGCGTTTTAATGTGCAACTGCTTCGCCGTTACTGGCTGATAACCAACAGTAACGGTCGCCAGACTGAAGTCCAGGGTGAAGGGGTCATCGGTGAACAACCGCTGATCCTGCCAGGCAATGAATTTTACTATACCAGCGGCGCCATTTTAGAAACGCCACTGGGCACGATGGAAGGCCATTATGAAATGGTCGCACAAGACGGTGAAACCTTCCGTGTGCCTGTTCCGGTCTTCCGCCTCGCCATCCCTACGCTGATAAATTAATCCTCATGTCGACATATCTTATTGGTGATGTTCACGGCTGCATCGATGAACTCAAGGCGCTATTGGCGCAGGTGGATTTTAATCCGCAAAACGATGTCCTGTGGCTGACGGGTGATTTAGTCGCCCGCGGTCCGTCCTCGCTCGAAGTGCTGCGTTTTGTCAGCGGTTTGGGGGATTGTGTCCGGATGGTGCTCGGTAACCACGACCTGCATCTGCTGGCGGTTTACGCGGGGATCAGTTTCAACAAACCGAAAGACCGCATCACGCCCTTGCTTGAAGCCGAAGACGCTGACGAACTGATCAACTGGTTGCGCCGCCAGCCGGTACTGCAGGTTGATGAAGATCTGAAGCTGGTCATGGCCCACGCAGGGATCACGCCGCAATGGGATCTCGACACCGCTCAAATGTGCGCCCGTGAAGTGGAAGCCGTCCTGAGCAGCGATACTTATCCGCTGTTTCTGGATGCGATGTATGGCGATATGCCGAACAACTGGCATCCTGAACTGACGGGTCTGGCGCGTTTGCGTTTCAGCACCAATGCGTTCACCCGCATGCGTTATTGCTTCCCGAACGGACAACTGGATATGATCTGCAAAGATATCCCGGAAAACGCGCCGAAGCCGCTGAAACCCTGGTTTGATATTCCGGGGCCTTTACAGGAAGCAGGCTACAGTATTGCGTTCGGACACTGGGCATCACTGGAAGGGAAAGGCACGCCGGAAGGCATTTATGCGCTGGATACCGGCTGCTGCTGGGGCGGTGACCTGACCATGCTGCGCTGGGAAGACAAAACCTACTTCGCCCAGCCTTCAAACCGCCAGAGCGAAAAACAGCACTCTGAAATCCCGAAAGCCGTTTGATCAAACAGCGGACATTCAGACAGCAAAAAGGCACCTGCAAAGGGTGCCTTTTTATTGTCACACGGCTCGCGCAGCCGTAGGATCAGGCGCGGCGATCAAGGATTTCGAAGCAATAACCATGAGAGTTCTGCTCATCCGCATCGTGGAATTCGCTGAATGTGCTTTCCCAGTCATCCGGCTCATAATCAGGGAAATGTGTATCCCCTTCGACTTCGGCATCAATGTGAGTCAGATATAAACGATTGGCCTTCGGCAGCAGTTGCTCATACACGCGGCCGCCCCCCATCACCATCACTTCTTCCACATCGCCGGCAGCCGCCAGCGCAGCGTCAACAGACGTTACCCAGGTCACACCTTCATGCTCGCCCGGTTTAGAGCTGATGACAATATTCAGCCGGCCAGGCAACGGGCGTCCGATTGACTCAAACGTCTTTCGCCCCATGATGACGGGTTTGTTGAGCGTATTACGCTTAAACCAGGCCAGATCACCAGGTAAATGCCAAGGCATAGCGTTTTCCATGCCAATAACGCGATCGGTCGCCAGTGCGGCGATCAGGCTAATAATCATTGTGAAGCCCTGTGTAGAAAAAGGATTTGTGCGTGACCCCAAAAAAGAGCTGCCACTATACGGAAAGCCCCATCAGCCGTCGATAGGGAGACCCACGCTTTACAAAGATATAAGAGAGCTCTTACCCTGCCGGGATATTCCCCGCCAAAAGTAGCGGTTCCGGCGGTAAAGGACGCTCAAAAGCAGGAAGGTACCGCCGTAATCCAGTCGAAAATGCTGAAGCGCTCACCTGTTTTTTTGCATGGTAGCTCCACGTTGTACAACAACGCTTACACACCGGGGCGTTTACGGTACAGCCACAATCCCGGTAACGATAATCCGATAGATAATGCCCCGACGATAAAACTGGCTTTCAGAAAATTGGTGAGTGCCGTCGATAGCAATGCTTCGCTGTAGCCCAGATGCGAAATCTCCACGACTGAGATCATCGCCGTGTAGGCAGAAATGCCGGGGAACATCGGTATAACAGCGGCAACGGTGAAAACTTTAGGATGCGCCAGTAACCAGCGTGACCATCGAATGCCCATAATGCCAATCAGTATAGCTGCCAGCAGGGAGGCCCATTCGATGTTTATCCCGCCGTGGATCAGCAACATCCTCGTGCCATGGCCAACTGCGCCGAGCAGTGCGCAATAACGTAATGCCCGCGGCGGCACATTAAACACCATCGCAAAGCCCAGTGCGGGCACGGCAGCGAAAAGCATATCCTGAATCAGTGCCCATAAAAGGCTCATGACCACCCCCGTAAACCCCACAATGCCATTGCCATGACCACACCAATGCAGGTCGCCAGTGTCAGCAGGCTGGCCATAGTCCAGCGCGCCAGTCCGGTATTCACATGCCCTTTGAACATATCCGCCACGGCATTAATCAGCGGAAACCCCGGCACCAGCAATAACACGCTGGCAGCCATTGCGACGTTTGATGACTGCTGAAAAATGCCCAGCCGCAACAGCAACCCTGAAATGGAAGTCGCCACGAATGCCGTGCAGCAAAAGTTGATGAGCGGATTCATATGCCGTGCAGTAAGGCTCTGGCGTACGGCCATGGCGACGCCGCTGGCAAAAAAAGTGACAATGAATGCATCCCAGCCGCCACCATTAAGTTTGCTGAAACACCCGCAGGAGAGCGCCACCATCAGGATCATCAGCCAGCGCGGATACCGCAGCGGTTTGATTTTTTGCAGGCGTTTTGCCACCAGCTGACTGTCGAGCAGTTTATGCTCGGCCAGGATCACCGTATGTTGGACTTGTGTCACAACCTGCATGTTGATCCCGCGGTCAACATTTTTACGCGTCGAGGTCAGACAATAACCGCCGCTTAAGGTGCTGAGCACAATGGCATTGGCGGAGATCGAGCTTTCCACCCGGTCCATTCCCAGCGCGACGCCAAGCCTCGCCGACAGCTGTTCGACCAGCATACTTTCGGCACCATGCTGCAACAGCATCAGGGCACATTCGATGCACAAACGGGTAATTTCACGTTGATGATGCGCCTCGGGGCTTTCACGCACCGGGTATTCTATGACCGGATCCTGCATACCATTCACCGCCCGCAAAAAAGCAATAAGAGTGATTTAACTTACTGAGGATTGGCGTATCATGCCGCCTTCTTTTGTTCCGAACATTGACGACGGTTATTTTCATGCTTGAAACCACCCTTTTTGTTGCCAGTATCGCCTTCCTCGGCATGCTTTCTCCCGGTCCCGATTTCTTTCTGGTCATCAAAAATGCGGCCCGCTATCCGCGCATCGCGGCACTCATGACGTCACTGGGTGTTATTTGTGGTGTGATTACGCATATGTCTTACTGCGTGGCCGGTCTGGCAGTGGTGATCACCACCACGCCGTGGTTATTTGATTTACTGAAATACGTCGGTGCGGCTTATCTGATCTGGGTCGGTATTCAGGCGTTGTTTTCGCGCAGCAACAGCAAAATGAACCTCGACGGACTGGAGCCACAGCAGGTAAAACTACGCACCGCGTTCGTGCAGGGTTATCTGTGTAACCTGCTCAATCCAAAAGCGACACTTTTCTTCCTGGCGATGTTTACGCAGGTCTTGCAGATTAACTCCACCTTCGGTGAAAAGCTGTGGTACGCCTCTATAATCGTCGGTTTGTCGGCCATTTGGTGGCCTTCGCTGGCGTTACTTATCCAGAGCCCGCCGGTGCGTCGTGGTCTGGCGAAAGCGCAGAAACTTATCGATAAACTGCTGGGCGGTGTACTGATCGGTTTGGGCATTAAAGTCGCACTGAGCTGAGTTCAGAAAGAAAAAACCGGTGCATCAGGCACCGGTTTTCTGTTTTAACGGCGGCTTAGCCCTTCGCTTCAATCACCTCTTTCTCAGGCGCTTTTCCGTCAATACTGCCACGCCAGCCCTGTTGCTGACCAGAAGCCAGACGCTCCTGATCCTGCTCGATAGCGGCTGTCAGCATATCTTTCGCACGCTGCATGCTGGCGATACGGAACTCAGTATCTTCGTAATTCTCGATAGTAGCCTCCAGCATTTTCAGGTTATAGCGGCGGAACAGATCTGCCTTCTCGCGGGCTTCATACGCATCCAGCCCCAGCGCCTCCAGCACATCGCGGCCGACGCGCAAGGAGCCTTCAAACAGTTCACGTTCCGGCGCTTCGACACCCAACTGACGCAACTGATACCAGTGATCGACATCACGGGCGCGGGCAATTACTTTCAGATTCGGGAAATGCTCTTTCGCCAGCGCCGTCAGCTGAAGGTTGGCTTCCACATCGTCGATGGCATTAATCAGAACCTTCGCCTGCGCGGCACCGGCGGACTCCAGCAAATCAACGCGTGTGGCGTCGCCGTAAAACACTTTGGTGCCAAATTTACGCAGCGTTTCGATGTGATCCGGATCGTGATCCAGGACCACCGTGTGGACGTTATTTGCCAGCAGCAAACGACCGGCAATCTGACCAAAGCGCCCGAAACCGGCAATAATTACCTGCGCGTTCTCATCATCAATGGTGTCATGCGGACGGTCATCTTTCGGCGCATTGCGCTCAAGGCGCGCGGACAGTACCAGCAGCAATGGCGTCACCGCCATGGAAAGCGCCACGGCCAGCGTCAGAGCTTTCGACCATTCTACCGGCAACACACCTGCCATTTGAGCGGTGCTGAAAATCACAAACGCGAACTCACTGCCCTGCCCGATTAAGATGGCAAACAGGCCGCGCTGCTTTTTCGGCACACCCAGCCACGGCGCAACCAGCCACAACAAGGCGGCTTTCAGCGCCATAAAACCGACCAGCAATGTGGCAATAAGCAGCGGCTGATGGACCAGCGTGCCGAAGTCAATAGACATGCCGACGCCGATAAAGAACAAGCCGAGCAGCAGACCTTTGAACGGCTGGATATCGCTTTCCAGCGCGTGACGGTATTCAGAACTTGCCAGCAAGACACCCGCCAGAAATGCGCCCATCGCCATCGACATACCGGCCATTTCCAGCAGAATACCGAAGCCGAATACCAGAAATAGCGCAACGGCACTGAACACTTCACGCATGCCGGAGCGTGCCACGAAGTGCAGCAAGGGCCGCGTAACATAGCGCCCGAGCAACACCACCAGCACCAACGCACCGACCACTTTTGCCGCTGACAAACCAAAACTCATCAGCGTTGTGGCTTCGCCGGTGCTCGCCAGTAAGGGGATCATCGCCACCAGCGGGATGGCGGCGATATCCTGGAACAGCAACACCGCAAAAGCGCTGCGGCCAATGGGTGAAGCCGTCAGGCTGCGCTCACTCATCGCCTGCATGGCAATGGCCGTTGAAGAAAGCGCCAGCGTCAGGCCGATCAACAGGGCGATTTTCCAGTCCAGTCCGAGGAAATAACAGAATGCGCTGAGCACTGCGCCGCAGCCCACCATCTGAATGCTGCCGCCGCCGAAAACCGAGGCACGCATCGTCCACAACCGTTTGGGATCCAGCTCAAGTCCGATGACAAACAGCATCAGCACCACGCCGATCTCCGCAAAGGTCAGAATTGATTCGGCATCAGAGACCAGTTTCAGCCCCCACGGGCCGATAATGCAGCCCGCAATCAGGTAACCGAGCACAGAACCCAGACCCAGACGTACCGCAATCGGCACAAACAGCGCCGCCGAGCCGAGATAAATCAGGCCTTCAATCATCAGGTTATGGTTATCCAAGGCTCACCTCCGGCGGGCAGCCTTCTTTCAGACTCAGGCAGGCGGTTAAACGGCGACGATATTCTTCTCCCGCCGCTTTCAGCGCCACTTCATCGCAAATGAAGGTGTTGTGCACGGCGAAATACGGCAGCCAGTGCATGCCGCAATAAATGGCTGTCGCCTGTAACGGCTGCGCCAGCACGTCAAAATCGGGGTGATCACCCAGCTCGAAATGGTGCTCGTTACCGCCGGTCGTTACCGCCCACAAGCAATGTTTGCCATTTAAGGCATTGCCTTCATGGCCGTACGCCCAGCCGTGCTCGAGCACTTTGTCGATCCACAGTTTCATCAGTGGCGGCAAGCTGTACCATTGGAGCGGATGCTGGAAGACCACCAGATCTGCACGTTCAACGGCTTTCTGTTCAGCGGCAATGTCGATATTGAAATCGGGATAGAGGTCGTAGAGCGAACGCACTTCGACGTTGGGCAAATCACTGACTGCCGACAGCAGCCCCTGATTGGCTCTTGAATGGCGCGGATAGGGATGGGCGTAAATTATTAAAATCATCTGTGAACTCATATCGACAAAATATGCATTCATCATAAAGTATTTTTAACATTTATTAACTGCCGTAAATACGATGAAAAACAGGGCCCTCAGGCCCTGTCGATTTACATGAAAGGATTCACGGACAACTGACTGCCCCGAGATCCAGCCAGTTGTCACCTGCAACCGGCGTGACACCCCGAGTCCAGACCTTCGCTTTCCAGTTATGGCCGCCGTAAGTGGCCATTTCCCCCTGAACATAGGTGGCCGCATTGTCGTAAGGCAATGTGATATTGCTGACGAGTTGCCACTGATCGCTGCTGCGCGATGGCGGGTTGTTTTGTGTCCAGTATTTCGCCTTCCATATCAGCTGGTTGTAGCTGACGGCATCGCCGGTATTGTAGATTTTGCTGCTGTCCCAGGCAGGCACTTGCGCCGCCGCAGGATCCGTTGTCACACCACACCCGCCCGTGCTCGCCGGGTTAACCGTCAGTTGTAAGCTGGCAGACGTGGATGATTTTCCATCGCTGACCATCACACTGACCGGATACACTGTGCTGCTGGTGACCGCCGGAGCGGTAACGTTGATGGAGCTGGTGGTCAGCGAGCTGGCGCTCAGACCGGCGGGCAACGTCCACTGATACGTGAGCGGATCGTTATTGGCATCCGTCGCCTGTGCCACCAGCGCGAAGGTATTACCTGCCGTTACAGCCATGGTCGCT
Organism: Rahnella sp. P4_A8; assembly: GCF_056402435.1. Lineage (NCBI taxonomy): Bacteria > Pseudomonadati > Pseudomonadota > Gammaproteobacteria > Enterobacterales > Yersiniaceae > Rahnella > Rahnella sp. P4_A8. The sequence goes on from NZ_JBFUHK010000012.1 coordinate 74,075, forward strand.
GGCAACGTCACCACCGGCGGCTGGTTCGCCTGAACCGCCGAGTTTGTCACCTGAACCTGCGCCGTGGCGCTCAGCCCTTGCGGATCGGTCACTTTCAGCTGGAATACCCACACCTGATCTTGCGCGGTAGTAAGGACGTTAAACTGCGCTTTGGCTTTGTCTGCATTGGTCAGCGTCACCGCAGGCCCGGAGACTTTAGTCCACAAATACGTCAGGGCTGCATTTTCCGGATCACGGGAAGCAGAACCATCGAGCGTCACGGTCAACGGACCGGTCACGTTCTGATTTGTCCCGGCACTGGCCAGCGGCGCAAGGTTCGTCGTGCCGCCGCCGGTGCCATTCCCTAAGCCTTCATGCATGGCATTTAAAATATCGCCATTATCCGCATCAATTTCCCATGCAAACAGGCCACCCAGCTGATTAGCCAAAACATATTTACCTTTCGCGACCACTGAACGGTTGTCGTCGTAAGTGATCAAATCGCCGGTGGAAGGCTTCCACAAATACGGTGCTTCAGCTGCGGCATCATACTTGTACTGCCAGTCACTGTTGGCTTTAAGTTTCGCCACCTGACGGTAATCAAGAATGCCATTTTCCCAGGTACCGGCGGTCGGGCCGGTCGCGGTCCCGGTGAAAGGATCGTTATTCTGGAAATTCTTCACCCCCGTCCAGCCGCGCCCATACATGGCCGCACCCACTACAATTTTGCCTGGCGTCACACCCTGTGAAAGCAACGCCTGCACGCCATGATCGGTGGTGTAATCGGTATCGGGTTTCGAGGCGGAGCCGTACAACGCAGTTTGGTGTCCCAGCGTCGTCAGTGAGAAAGCACCATAGAAGTCATAGCTCATCAGGAAAATATGATCCATATACTGCTGCGCGGCGCTGTAATCCACGTTATCAATTTTGTCCCGGCCTGCACTGATCGCCGAACTCAGTTCATAGGTTTTTCCGGTTTGGGCGGATAATTCATTGAGCATAGTCCGCAGCTCTTTCATCAGCTGCACATAGGTATCTCCATCCGCCGTGCTGCCCAGTGCAGGATTTTCACCGCCACCGCCCGGAAATTCCCAGTCGATATCCACACCGTCGAAGAATTTCCAGGTTTGCAGAAACTCCTTCACCGAGGCCACAAAAACATCCCGCTTCGCTTTGTCTTTCATGAAATAGAACGGGTCGGATAGCGTCCAGCCACCGATGGAAGGGACAATTTTCAGATTCGGGTAGGCTTTCTTCAGCGCCATCAGCTGGCCGAAATTGCCTTTGTAAGGCGCAGAATATTCACTGACACCTTGCTGAGGCATTTGCACTGCAGCCCAGGGATCATGGATCGCGACTTTAAAATCCTGACGCCCTGCACAGGCGCGTTGCAAGGCCTGAAAACTGCCCTCAATGCTTTTTAAGCTGTCGTTAATCCCATCCCCGCCGCAAATCGGCGTAAAGCCGTACAGGATATGAGTCAGGTTCTGCGCAGGGATTTTATCCACCGGGAACCCGCGACCGTACACGCCCCACTCGACAAAATAAGCGCCTACGACCTTGCCGGATTTATTGTTATAAGGCTGGTTGTTTTCCTTCAGCGTGCTGGTCAATGGTAGCAAATGGCTGCCATCGGTATCCGCCACTACAATTTGTTTGGCGTCACTGGTGGTACAGCCTTCGCTGTTACATAACGCAACCTGCAACTGATAGCGCCCGCCTTTATTGACAGCAAACGTGGCGCTGCCCGTTGCGCCGGAAGGGCCGCTCCAGACCTGCGCACCGTTCAGTAACACTTTGGCCGTCTGCCCCGCATCGCCGGTCCACAAATTCCAGGTGACGGTGACATCCGCCGCATTCTTTACAGTGACCAGTTGATTGTAGGCCGAGGCGGACTGATTGATATCAATGATGGCAAAGGTGGTTTCATCCGCACCGAGTGTCGGCTTTCCGGGAAGTGCCGCCTGTGAGACCGGCGCAAGAACCGCGCCGATGAGTAAAGCCAGAAGGGTGACAGGTGTTTTGTACATGTGAAATTCCTCATTTTGACTGAAAGCGCTGCAAGAAGGGTTAATTCTCGATGTGAACTAACCCAAGCTCCGAGTATAAAATCAGGAACAAAAACATAACAAYAATTAAACATTAAAACATCATGACACCCATCACATTAACACAAATATCGATCTAAAATAATAACTTATGATAAATTCACTTTCATATGAAGACTTTCATACATAAAAAATATAATTTTAATGATAAACATATTTAATGATTATATTTAACATTTTAGCCAAACACATATAAAAAGACGCCCGCCCCTTGCGGGAGCGGGCGTCTTAACGACCGGATGGAAACAGAAGATACTTATTTGCTGATTTTGGCGTGCATTTCCTGCACCGAAATCACCTGTTCAGTCGGGTCAGAAGATAATGCCATTGCCGTCGCGAAACCACCGTTCAGCGTAGTGTCGTAATGCACTTTGTATTGCAGCGCACTGCGACGGATAAGCTTGGAGTCTTCAATCGCCTGACGACCCGCCGTGGTGTTCACGATATACACATATTCGCCGTTCTTGATACGGTCCTGAATATGCGGACGGCCTTCATGCACCTTGTTGACCAGACGCGGGTTAATCCCGGCTTCGCCCAGCACTACCGCAGTACCGTGAGTCGCATCCAGCTCGAAACCGCGTTTCAGCAGTTTCGCGGCCAGATCCACCACACGGCCTTTGTCGCCTTCACGAACCGACAACAGTGCGCGTCCGGCTTTCTTCATGCCGGAGTTGCTTCCCAGTTGCGCTTTGGCAAAGGCTTCTGCGAAGGTACGGCCAACGCCCATCACTTCACCGGTAGAACGCATTTCCGGCCCAAGAATCGGGTCAACGCCAGGGAATTTGTTGAACGGCAACACCACTTCTTTCACGGAGTAGTAAGGCGGGATGACTTCTTCGGTAATGCCCTGCTCTGCCAGAGTCTGACCTGCCATCACGCGAGCCGCAACTTTCGCCAGTGGTACACCGGTCGCTTTAGAGACGAACGGAACGGTACGTGCAGCACGCGGGTTGACTTCAATCAGGTAGACTTCGTTGTTCTTCACGGCGAACTGGACGTTCATCAGGCCGCGAACGCTCAGCTCGAAGGCCAGTTTCTCGACCTGCTGACGCATCACATCCTGAATCTCTTTGCTCAGCGTGTAGCACGGCAGCGAACATGCAGAGTCACCGGAGTGAACGCCCGCCTGTTCGATGTGCTCCATGATACCGCCAATCAGCACGCGCTCACCGTCGCAGATAGCATCAACGTCAACTTCTACGGCGTCGTCAAGGAAACGGTCCAGCAGAACCGGTGCGTCGTTCGACACGCTGACGGCGTTCTGGAAGTAACGGCGCAGGTCGATTTCGTCGTATACGATTTCCATCGCGCGGCCACCCAGAACATAAGACGGACGTACCACCAGCGGATAACCGATACCCGCAGCTTTCTCAACAGCCTGTTCGATAGTCGCGACTGTGGCGTTTGCCGGTTGTTTCAGGCCCAGACGGTTAACCGCCTGCTGGAAACGTTCACGGTCTTCGGCGCGGTCGATGGCATCCGGGCTGGTGCCGATAATTGGCACGCCAGCGGCTTCCAGTTCACGCGCCAGTTTCAGCGGAGTCTGGCCGCCGTACTGAACAATCACGCCTTTCGGCTGCTCGATACGCACGATTTCCAGCACGTCTTCCAGGGTGACGGATTCGAAGTACAGGCGGTCAGAGGTGTCGTAATCGGTAGATACAGTTTCCGGGTTACAGTTAACCATGATGGTTTCGTAACCGTCCTCACGCAGCGCCAGCGAGGCGTGTACGCAGCAATAATCGAACTCGATACCCTGACCGATACGGTTTGGACCACCGCCCAGCACCATGATTTTTGGCTTATCATTAGTCGGGTTAGATTCACACTCTTCTTCATACGTGGAGTACATGTAGGCGGTATCGGTAGAGAATTCCGCCGCACAGGTATCAACACGTTTGTAGACCGGGTGCAGGTTGTATTTGTGACGCAGTTTGCGCACTTCGCTTTCTGACACGCCGACCAGTTTAGCCAGACGCAGATCCGCAAAGCCTTTACGCTTGAGCATGCGCAGGTAGTCGTGGGTCAGAATGTTGAAGCCGCCCTCGGCCACTTCATTTTCCAGTTTTACCAGCTCTTCAATCTGCACCAGGAACCAGCGGTCCACGTTGGTCAGGTTGAAGATGCCGTCAACAGACATCCCGGCACGGAAAGCATCAGCGATATACCAGATACGCTCGGCACCGGCTTCTTTCAGTTCACGACGAATTTTGGTCAGCGCTTCCGGATCATCCAGACTCACTTTCGGGTCGAAACCGCTCGCGCCGACTTCCAGGCCGCGCAAGGCTTTTTGCAGAGATTCCTGCTGTGTACGACCAATCGCCATCACTTCGCCGACAGATTTCATCTGCGTGGTCAGACGGTCGTTGGCACCGGCAAATTTCTCGAAGTTGAAGCGAGGGATTTTAGTCACAACGTAGTCGATAGAAGGTTCAAACGACGCTGGCGTTTTGCCGCCGGTGATATCGTTCATCAACTCATCGAGGGTGTAACCCACCGCCAGTTTCGCCGCCACTTTAGCAATCGGGAAACCGGTCGCTTTGGAGGCCAGGGCTGAGGAACGGGAGACACGCGGGTTCATTTCGATAACAATCAGACGACCATTTTTCGGGTTCACCGAGAACTGAACGTTGGAGCCACCGGTTTCTACGCCGATTTCACGCAGCACCGCCATCGAGGCGTTACGCATGATTTGGTATTCTTTGTCGGTCAGGGTCTGCGCTGGCGCCACGGTGATGGAGTCACCGGTGTGGATGCCCATCGCATCGAAGTTTTCAATGGAGCAGACGATGATGCAGTTGTCGTTTTTATCACGCACCACTTCCATCTCGTACTCTTTCCAGCCAATCAGCGACTCATCAATCAGCAGCTCTTTGGTCGGGGAAAGATCCAGCCCGCGTTCGCAAATCTCTTCGAACTCTTCACGGTTGTACGCAATACCGCCACCGGTGCCGCCCATAGTGAATGACGGACGGATGATGCACGGAAAGCCAACGTCAGCGGCAACCGCCAGCGCTTCTTCCATCGTGTGTGCAATACCGGAACGTGCGGTGTCGAGGCCGATTTTTTTCATCGCCACGTCGAAACGGCGACGATCTTCGGCTTTATCAATGGCGTCTGCGGTCGCGCCAATCATGGTCACACCGAATTCTTCCAGCACGCCCTGACGTTCCAGTTCCAGTGCACAGTTCAGTGCGGTCTGGCCGCCCATGGTTGGCAGCACGGCATCGGGACGTTCTTTTTCGATAATTTTGCGCACAACTTCCCAGTGGATCGGCTCGATGTAAGTCGCATCCGCCATTTCAGGGTCAGTCATGATCGTTGCCGGGTTGGAGTTCACCAGAATGACGCGGTAACCCTCTTCACGCAGCGCTTTACACGCCTGTGCGCCGGAGTAGTCAAATTCACAAGCCTGGCCGATAACAATCGGGCCGGCGCCCAGAATCAGGATGCTTTTTATGTCTGTACGTTTTGGCATTTTTTATTCGCTCCTGTTATCTGGCGTTGTTTGTGCGAAAAGCTTCAATCAGTTCGATAAAGTGGTCAAACAGCGGTGCCGCATCGTGCGGGCCTGGGCTCGCTTCAGGGTGGCCCTGGAAGCTGAACGCCGCTTTATCGGTACGGTGGATACCCTGCACCGTATGGTCAAACAATGATTTGTGCGTCACGCGCAGATTGGCTGGCAGGCCGGATTCATCAACCGCAAAGCCGTGGTTCTGTGCGGTGATCATCACGATATTTTTATCGAGATCTTTTACCGGATGGTTACCGCCGTGGTGGCCGAGTTTCATTTTCACGGTCTTCGCGCCGCTGGCGAGTGCCAGTAACTGATGGCCGAGGCAGATACCGAAGACCGGTATGTCGGTTTCCAGGAAGGTTTTGATGGCGGCGATGGCGTAATCACAAGGCTCCGGATCGCCCGGGCCGTTGGACAGGAAGATGCCGTCCGGATTCATTTTCAGGACGTCTTCTGCCGGAGTCTGTGCAGGAACGACCGTCAGGCGGCATCCGCGATCCACCAGCATGCGCAGGATATTGCGTTTCGCGCCGTAGTCATAAGCCACCACGTGGAATGGCAAGTCTTCGGCTTTTTTTGCTTCAGGCAGTTCGCCTTCCAGAGTCCAGCTACCTTGTTGCCAGCGGTAAGATTCCGTCGTGGTCACTTCTTTCGCCAGATCCATGCCTTTCAGGCCCGGGAATGCTTTGGCTTTTTGCAGCGCCAGTTCAGCATCCGGTGAATCGCCCGCGATAATACAGCCGTTCTGTGCGCCTTTTTCGCGTAACAGACGGGTCAGTTTGCGGGTATCAATATCGGCGATGGCAACAATATTGTTGCGCTTGAGGTAATCAGAAAGATTTTCTTCACTGCGGTAGTTGCTGGCTATCAGGGGTAAATCGCGGATGACCAGACCTTGAGCATGTACTGCGGAGGATTCTTCATCAGCGGCATTGGTGCCGACATTACCGATATGGGGATAAGTGAGAGTGACAATCTGGCGGGAATAGGAAGGATCAGTGAGGATTTCTTGATAACCGGTCATCGACGTATTGAAGACCACTTCCCCCACTGCCGCCCCTTCTGCCCCGATGGCCCGACCGTGGAATTGGGTTCCGTCTTCCAGAACCAATAGCGCTGACTTTATCAAAGCATCCTCCAAGAATAATAAATCACAATATCTGCATATTAATTCAGATAACCCGATCTAAATCAATGCAAAAATCGCTCCCGAAGCCAATTTTTGGCAAATTGCGCGCATTCTAATGATGGCAGTTCGGTTTGTCTACCAAAAGCGCCAATATTTCTCTGTTTTTCGCACAACTCAGTGAAAACGGACTCTCACTGCCATAAAAACACAGCCTAAGTCAGTATAGTAACCGTTTGCGGAAGAGGATGTCTGAAAAATGACGAAGAAAGGAGTTTTGTTACAGCTCAGGGAAACAAGGGAGTACAAAAAACAAACAATACAGCAAGAGAAATCGGGGTAAAGTTAGTAAAATACAGGATTCAAAATCAAAACAAACCCAAATAGCCATTTTAAATAAAAAAGAGAAGGGCAATCAAGGAACTGCCCTTTTATCAAAAGATTATGACCAAAACAACCACATCACATCTAAAACGTTGACTACAAATCTTCTAAACCAAGGACATCCCGCATGTCATAAAGACCACTTTTATGCGAGAAAAGCCACTTTCCTGCACGAACTGCGCCATTTGCGAAGGTCATACGGCTGGAAGCCTTATGGGTAATCTCAACACGCTCCCCGATATCGGCAAACATCGCGGTATGTTCACCGACGATATCGCCGGCACGAATGGTGGCAAAACCAATACTTTTTGGATCACGTTCACCGGTATGACCTTCACGGGCATACACCGCACAATCTTTCAGATCACGCCCTAACGCATCAGCAATCGCTTCACCCATTGCCAGTGCTGTGCCTGATGGTGCATCAACTTTATGACGGTGGTGCGCTTCCACGATTTCAATATCCGTGTAATCGCCCATGACTTTGGCCGCTTTTTCCAGCAGCTTGAGGACAACATTCACGCCCACGCTGAAGTTGGCCGCAAAAACCACCGGAATGACCTCAGAAGCCTGCTTAATTGCAGCCTTACCGGCATCGTCAAAGCCCGTAGTGCCGATAATCATACCTTTATGGTGTTTCTGGCAAAATTCCAGATGAGCCAGGGTGCCTTCCGGACGGGTGAAGTCGATCAAAATATCGAAGTCATTCTTCACGGCATCCAGATTGTCATGCACTTTAATGCCAGCAGTACCCACGCCAGCCAGTTCACCCGCATCGGTGCCCACTAAGGAAGAACCGGTACGTTCAAGCGCTGCGCCCAACACCACGCCTTCGGCGTCAGAGATGGCCTGAATCAGCTGCCGGCCCATACGGCCACCCGCGCCAACAACAGCCATGCGAATATCAGCGTTACTCATAATTACTCTCTTCTTTTTGTGGTTCTGCCGTGAAACAGAATCAGGTTATCGACCCCGCGATCTGGGAGCCAGCAAAATTGCCTCATAATTAGAAAATTATGATACAGCCCCGTTAATATCAGTAAAAGCCATCTGGTTTCAGGTTACGCAATCTGTGATTTTGTGTTAAACGACTGGCAAAACTGGAACTAACGGACAAAAAAACACCAAAAAGCCCGCCTTAATGCGGCTCGCATAACCATGCAATGTAGTGCATAAGTTTCAGCTTTCGTCCGCCCTTCTCCCTGCATCTTTCGCGACACTGATTTTATCACTCTCCCCCAGGGCACCGTCTGACAATATGTATTAAAGGAGAAAGAAGAATATGACGGTGATTTCTGAAAACGCGTATTCACATCCTTGCGTGAGACAGATAAGCAGCAAACAAAACATTTCTTAGATCTGAAACATTAAATTTTTATTATATATGGCGAAATAATATTGATAAAATCAATGATTATGATAATAAATAGCAACCTAATTTTAACTGCCGAAATTTGATTTAAACGACAGTCAAAATAAGTAGCCTGGCTTCATAAGGCGCGTCTTCACCCTTACCAGACAGTCATCAGTAAGGGGAATATAAAAAATACACACTGCCAATTTTGTTGCTGATTTTTCAGATCAGTATATTGGCACAGGGACTTAACATGAAATTCAAACTGAACAAAGTCACACAAGTGGCGACTGCAGGTCTTTTATTTGGTTTAGCTTCTTTTGCTGCACACGCAGAAATCACTCTAATTAAACAAGACCCACAGCCGAACGATCCGCTGAGCCGCCTGAACTTCCAGGTTGGCGGCAGTATTCGTCCGCAGTTCCAGTTCCAGAACGGGGTGAAAAACTACAAGACCAATGGTTTTGATGGCGGTACACGTTTCCGTTTTTCTGCTGATTATTATCTGTTTGATGACATCAGCTGGATTAACTACTACGAGCTGGGTGTGAATATTCCTGCCCTGACTGGCTGGGATAATCACCACGCAGATGGCGCGCATAACACCAGCCGTCGCATGCTCTACACCGGTCTGAAAAGCAAAACTTACGGCCAGTTGACCTTCGGTCAGCAAAACAGCGTTTATTACGATGTGGTCGGTGCGAAAACCGATATCTGGGATTACGACATGCTCGCCCAGGCACCGGGTAATGGTGTGAACGGCGATTACGATGGTTCTTACCGTTCCCGTAAGATGCTGAAATACAAAAACACCTTCGGCGATGCAGATGTGTATGCCTCTTACCTGTTCGAAGACAATGAGTTGCTCACCGGCAAAAACGGGCTGCGTTACAAACGTAACGGCGGCGGTTCTGTCGGTGTGGATTACCACATCACCAAAGATCTGACCTGGGGTACGGCGTACAACTACACCGACGCAGAAATGAGAAACCCGGGCGACAACACCTCTAAAGATTACAACCAGAGCATTGTTGGTACTGCGCTGAGCTGGAAACCCGGCAACTGGACAGCGTCCTTCGGTGGCGGTTACTACCATGACTTCCTGACGACTGGTGTGAAAACTGAAGATCGCTTCTTCGCGGGCGATGCTTATGGTCTGGAATACTTCCTGGGGTATGCTTTCCCAATCAATCAGCTGGCGGTCAAAACCATTCAGCCGTACTTCATGGGTGACCGTCTGACCTATGTAACCGGCCGTAATTACCAGCGTATTGATAACGGGTTGGGTGTGTCCTTCCAGCTCGATTACGGCTTCCGTGTTGATTACGAGCACGTGTTCACGTCCTCTACCGATAATCTCGGTGATATGAATCTGATCCGTCTGCGTTACGATTTCTAAATCTTAACGACTGAACTTTTGGGGCCAGCTTTACGTCTTATTGACGGGCTGGCCCTTTCTTTTTACACCATTTCATCTATCCCACGTACGCAAAGCCAGACTAAACTCATAGAGACAGCTGTCGCTATATCCACTATGTAACCTGCAGGAGAGCTTTGCGATGTCAGCATTTTTCCGGTCCGACGTGACTGCCATTGGCGACTACCGAGCCGAATTGGGTGAAACTCCCGTCTGGTGCCAGCGTACACAATCTTTGCTTTGGGTCGATATTCTGGCTCAGTGTGTTTTGCGCTACTGGCCCGACAACGGGCAAACTGAAATTCATGAACTCCCCTCGCTGACCAGCGCCGTGTTGCTGACCGAAAAAAGAAATCAATTTTTGCTGGTTTCCGTCGACGGGATCCATCTTTACGAGTACGAACAGAAAACCCGCCAGAAGCTTTGTGATTATCCCGGCGCGGAAGGCACCCGTCCGAATGAAGCAGCCATCGCGCCCGATGGTTCTCTGTGGTTTGGTACGCTGGATATAAAGGAAGAAAAAGATAACGGCGAATGGTTCCGCTATGAAGCGGGCGCAGAAAAGCCGGAAATGATGCTCGATGGCGTCGGTTGTACCAACACACTGGTCTGGTATGAAGGCAAAGTCTGGTTTGCAGACAGTAAGAAAAAACGCTTTTTCTCCGCCAACGCCCGCCGCATCAATCCACTGAAAATATCCTGTTTTTCTTCGGGCGATAAGATCCCCGATGGCTCTGCGCTGGCACAGAATGGCTGGCTGATCACTGCCTGCTGGGGTTCAAAATGCCTGCTGCGCCAGCAGATCAATCAGGGCGAATTACTGACACTGGATACCCAGCCAGTGCCGGTCACACAACCGAGTTGTTGCACGTTTGGCGGGCCGGATATGACTGAGCTGTTTATCACCTCGGCGCGAAAAAACCTCGATGCGCCACATGCGCTGGAGGGTGCGTTGCTGCACGTTGAAACCACCACCGTGGGTGCACCGCAGAATTTGTTTAAACTCCCGCCTCATTGATGCCGCAGGAGTGCAGACATAAAAAAACCGGCCACTTTGAGCCGGTTTTCATTTAGGGTCTGAGATCAGTCGATCTGACGCACATCAACACGCAGCTCTTTTGGCACTTCGAACACGATATTTTCCTCGCGCCCTTCGATGTTGATCACATCAAGCCCGCCAAAGGTTTTCAGCTTGCTGATCACGTCCTGCACCAGAATATCCGGTGCGGATGCGCCTGCCGTAACGCCAATGCTTTTCGCATCTTTCAGCCAGTTTTCCTGAATATCTGCCGCAGAGTCGATCAGATAAGAAGGTACACCGACACGTTGCGCCAGTTCGGCCAGACGGTTGGAGTTCGACGAGTTCTTTGAACCCACCACCAGCACAACATCTGCTCCGTCAGCCAGCGTACGCACGGCTTCCTGACGGTTAGTTGTGGCATAGCAAATATCATCTTTACGCGGCCCGATGATTTTCGGGAAGCGATCGCGAAGCGCATCAATCACCGCAGAAGTGTCGTCAACCGACAGCGTGGTTTGCGTCATAAAGCACAGGTTGTTTTCGTCTTTCACCTGCAATTTATAAACATCTTCCGGCGCCTCGACCAGATACATTCCCCCGTTCGGATTGCTGTACTGCCCCATGGTGCCTTCCACTTCCGGATGCCCGGCGTGACCAATCAAAATGGCTTCAGTGCCTTTACGGCTGGCGCGCGCAACTTCCATATGAACTTTGGTCACCAGCGGACAAGTCGCGTCAAACAGCATCGTCAGATCACGCGCTTTCGCTTCTGCACGTACCGCCTGAGAAACACCGTGGGCAGAGAAAATCAGAATAGACCCATCAGGTACTTCGCTGATTTGCTCGATAAAAACAGCACCGCGCTGACGCAGGCTGTCGACCACGTAGCGGTTATGCACCACTTCATGGCGGACATAGATAGGTGCGCCGTAAATTTCCAGCGCACGTTCTACAATACTGATTGCGCGGTCAACACCCGCACAAAATCCTCGCGGATTAGCCAGCAATATCTGCATGTTTCCCCTCAAGCTCCGGGTCAATTTCCAGCACTTCAATATCGAAATCGATATGTTGCCCTGCCAGCGGATGGTTGAAATCTACAGTGATTGAATCTTCTGTCACTTCACGGACAACGCCCGGCATTTCGCTGCCATCACGACCACTGAACAACATGATGGTGCCGACATCCGGCACCCCAGTTTCCTGAAAGTCACGGCGGGAGAAGAACTGAACCAGATCCGGACTTTTGCTACCGAATGCCGATTCAGGGGCTAACGTGAACGCCCGTTTATCCCCTACGTTCAACCCTAACAGCTGATTTTCCAGCGCGTCAGACAAGCTGCTGTCGCCAAGGCGAAACAGTGCAGGTTTGCCATTGGCGCGGGTTGATTCCGCCGTAGAGCCATCTTCCAGCTTCAACGTAAAATGCACCAGTACAGCGCTGTCATGTTTCACCTGTTGAGACATAGACCTTATCCTTTACTCTTTGTAGCTTCTGATGGCTTTGCCAGAAAACCTTCCAGCACCACCATGGCTGCGCCGACACAGATAAAGCTGTCAGCCAGATTGAACGTAGCAAAATGCCAGTTACCGACGTAAAAATCGATAAAATCGACCACAAAGCCGTGATACAGGCGATCAAACAAGTTGCCCAGCGCCCCGCCGATAATCATCGCAAAAGCGATATTGTTCAGCTTTTGCTTCGCGGTGCCGCGGTACATCAGCACGACCAGCGCCACGACAATCACCAGCGCGATTAACGCAAAGAACCAGCGCTGCCAGCCGCCTTTATCAGCCAGGAAGCTGAACGCAGCGCCATGATTTTGGGCGTAGAACAGATTTAAATACGGGATCAACGGCATGGATTCACCGAGCTGGAAGTTTCCCATAATGAGAAACTTACTGCCCAGATCCACGATGATGACCACGACCGCCAGCCAGAGCCAGCGGAGTCCGGTGGAACAAATCGATTTACTCATTATGCAAACTTACGCTCTTCGCCGTCACCGGCGATGTTAGTGACACAACGGCCACAGATGTCGCTGTGTTCCGCGTTCTGACCAACGTCAGTTGTGTAATGCCAGCAACGCGGACATTTGTCACCTTCCGCTTTCGCCAGACCGATTTTCAGGCCTTTGAGCAATTCACTCGGCACAGCGGCATCGTCAGCTTCAGACAAAGCGGCGACTTTCGCGCCTGACGTCAGCAGGACAAAGCGCAGTTCGTTGCCCAGAGAACGCAGGTCCGTTGCCAGCGCATCATCAGCAAACAGCGTGACCGCCGCTTCCAGAGAACCGCCCAGACGTTTATCAGCACGCGCCTGTTCGATCACTTTGTTCACTTCGCCACGGACTTTCAGCAGTTCATCCCAGAACGCATCGTTCATGGATTCGTTGCCCGCCAGACCGAACAAACCGTCATACCATTCTTCGGTAAAGACGAATTTCTCACGACTTCCCGGCAGTTCTGCCCAAATTTCATCGGCAGTGAACGACATGATCGGTGCCATCCAGCGAACCAGTGCTTCGCTGATGTGATACAGCGCGGTCTGACAGCTGCGACGTGCAACGCTGTCGCTTTTCGCGGTGTACTGGCGATCTTTGATAATATCCAGGTAGAAGGATCCCATTTCGATCGAGCAGAACTGCATCAGGCGTTGAACGACGCCATGGAAATCATAGGCTTCGTACGCGGCAATGATTTCGTCCTGTGCGGCTTTCGCACGGCCAACAGCCCAGCGATCCAGAACAACCATGTCTTCCGGTGCCACGCTGTGCAGCGCCGGATCGAAACCGTTAAGGTTCGCCAGCAGGAAGCGCGCGGTGTTACGGATGCGGCGATAAGAATCCGCAGCACGTTTAAGGATTTCGTCGGACACGGCGATTTCGCCGGTGTAATCCGTTGATGCCACCCACAGACGCAGGATGTCGCCACCCAGCTTGTTCATCACGTCTTGCGGCGCGATGGTGTTGCCGATGGATTTAGACATTTTGCGGCCCTGACCATCCACGGTGAAACCGTGCGTCAGCACTTGCTTGTAAGGCGCTTTGCCTTTCATAGCAGTCGAAATCATCAGGGAAGACATGAACCAGCCGCGATGCTGGTCAGACCCTTCCAGATACAAATCAGGAGAATGACCGTTAAACTCAGGACGCACATCCACCACGGAAGAATGCGTTGAACCGGAGTCAAACCACACGTCCAGCGTATCCGGCACTTTGACGTATTCAGCAGCGTCCGCACCCAGAATGTCTTCCGGATTCAGATCCCACCACGCCTGAATGCCATCCACTTCAACACGTTTCGCCACTTCTTCCATCAGCTCAAGGCTGCGCGGATGCAGTTGCTCAGTGTCTTTGTGAACGAACAGAGACATCGGTACGCCCCAGGTACGCTGACGGGAGATACACCAGTCAGGCCGGTTAGCGACCATGTTTTCGATGCGCGCCTGGCCCCAGTCCGGGATCCACTGCACGCCTTTGATCTCTTCCAGAGATTGCTGACGCAGGCCTTTCTGATCCATGCTGATGAACCATTGTGGCGTCGCGCGGAAGATGATTGGCGTTTTATGACGCCAGCAGCACGGATAGCTGTGCGTTATTTTCTCAACGTGCAGCAATGCGCCTTTCTCACGCAGCAGCTCAACGATCAGATCGTTGGCTTTAAAGACGAATTTACCGTCCAGCGTCGGGTAAGTGCCTGGCAGATAGCAGCCGTTCGGCCCTACCGGGTTCGCCACTTCCAGACCGTATTTCTGGCCGATAACAAAGTCGTCCGGGCCATGACCCGGTGCGGTATGCACGGCACCGGTACCGGCATCGAGCGTCACGTGATCGCCAAGGATCGCCGGAACATCGAAACCGAGGAATGGGTGTTTGAAGCGCAGCAGTTCAAGGTCCGCGCCTTTACATTCGCCCAGTACAGTCCATTCTGCGATACCGGCGCGTTTCATGACGCTTTCAACCAGATCGGTTGCCAGGATCAGACACTGACCTTCTGCCTGAATCAGTTGATAAGAAAACTCAGGGTTCAGTGAAATAGCGCGGTTGGCTGGCATGGTCCACGGCGTTGTGGTCCAGATCACCAGAGAAATCGGGCCGTTAAAGGAAGATACGCCAAACTTCGCAGCCACTGCTGCAGCGTCAGTCGCGTTGAACGCCACATCAATAGAAGGAGACGCTTTGTCGTAATACTCAACTTCTGCTTCTGCCAGGGATGAACCGCAATCTGTACACCAGTGAACCGGCTTAGCCCCTTTGTGCAGGTGGCCGTTACCGATGATTTTACCCAGCGCACGAATGATGTTGGCTTCAGTTTTGAAGTCCATGGTCAGGTACGGATGATCCCAGTCGCCCAACACGCCCAGACGGATGAAGTCTTTCTTCTGGCCTTCAACCTGCTCTGCTGCGTATTTACGGCAAGCTTCACGGAATTCTGCTGCCGTGACTTTCTCGCCGGGCTTGCCGATCAGTTGTTCGACTTTAAGCTCGATTGGCAGACCATGACAGTCCCAGCCCGGCACATACGGCGCATCAAAGCCCGCCAGTCCTTTGGACTTAACGATCATGTCTTTAAGAATTTTGTTTACTGAGTGACCAATATGAATGCTGCCGTTCGCATACGGAGGGCCGTCATGCAAAATAAAGGTTTTCTTGCCTTTCTTGGCAGCACGAATAATCCCGTACAGATCCTGTTCATACCAATTTTTCAGCATGTCAGGTTCACGCTTGGCCAGATCGCCACGCATCGGGAACCCTGTTTCCGGCAAATTCAGGGTGTTCTTGTAGTCACTCATAGATTCTCGGTTCCGTTTTCGGCTGGATTCCAGGCTTTGTTACACGCCTGTCAGTACATGTTTAGCGCAGTGTCTTTAACCCAAAGAATTCACGGGCCGTCACTTCATCGTTCGCAATTTGTTGCTTTAAAGCATCAAGCGAGGAGAAACGCTGTTCGTTGCGCAATTTCGCGCGGAGCACCACATCAATGTGGCGCCCGTATAAATCTAATGTGGTGTCGAGAAGGTGCACTTCCAACTGCTTGCGCACGCCTCCGACTGTAGGACGTATTCCAATGTTCGCCACACCCGGCAGAGGTTCAGGCCCGAGTCCTAAGACTTCAACCGCATACACGCCGCGCACCGGAGACACGACCCGCTTCAACGGCACGTTTGCCGTCGGGAAGCCAATGGTGCGTCCCAGTTTATCGCCGTGTACGACCCGGCCCGAGATACTGAACGGATGGCCCAGTAAATTCTCGGCCAGCGCCAAGTCATCGTCGCGCAACGCATTACGGATCGCCGTGCTGCTGATGCGGTTCTCGCCTTCACGGAACGTTTGCGTGCTGATCACTTCAAAACCGTATTCTTCACCGGCTTTCTGCAATAGCTCAAAATCCCCCAGACGGCTGGCACCAAAGCGGAAATCATCCCCGACAGTCAGGAATTTAACACCCAGCTTCTCTACCAGCAGTTGTGAGATAAAGGCCTGCGCCATATGCGCTGCAAACCGGGGTTCGAAACGCACACATAAAAGGTAATCAACCCCGCACTCCGCCAGATACTTGGCTTTGTCACGCAAACTGGTCAGGCGTGCAGGTGCTTTATCACCGGCAAACAATTCCAGAGGCTGTGGCTCGAAAATCATTACCATCACCGGCAGCCCCAGACGTTGACCTTCCAGCTTAAGCTGTTCAATCAGGGCCTGATGACCACGGTGTACACCATCAAAATTGCCAATAGTCAGCACACATCCATGATGACGTGCTCGAATATTGTGTATTCCGCGAATTAGCTCCATAGCTGGCTCAAATCCAATGCTGACTCATAACGATGGAAATCGGCGGATTATACCTTGTACAGCCTCCAAGGTTAACCAGCGATTAGCAGGATCACACCATTCTCTCTTGCATACGGCAGATATTGCGGTTCAAATGGCGGCGTGGCGATGAAAATCTTTCGTTGCATACAGGGAATGCGTGACTTTTCGCATAAACAAAGCGTTAATGGCCGTAGTGGGCAGTTTGTACACTCTCCTGTCGATTTTTCTCGCGAAAGACTGTATTCCGATGCCGGAAGCTGTTAAAATCCTGCGCCATCACAACGTAACAAGCGACGAGTAAAGTTCACTCTTTAAAACGCCGCTTATTTGCACAAATCCGTTGACAAAAGAAGACCGAAAAGGCATATTCCTCGGCCTTTGAATTGTTCATCAATAGAAAAATATTTGGGAGTTGGCCTTGGCTAATATCAAATCAGCTAAGAAACGCGCCGTACAGTCAGAAAAACGCCGTAAGCACAACGCGAGCCGTCGTTCTATGATGCGTACCTTTATCAAGAAGGTATACGCGGCTATTGCAGCAGGCGACAAAGCTGCTGCACAAAACGCATTTAACGAAATGCAACCAATCGTGGACCGTCAGTCTTGCAAAGGCCTGATCCACAAAAACAAAGCAGCGCGTCATAAGTCAAACCTGACTGCGCAAATCAACGCAATGCAATAATCGCATTACGCTGAAATGCTTGATAAAAAAACCGGCTCACGCCGGTTTTTTTATATCTGAAATTTGAGTTCAACACTAAAAGCTATTCAAACAACGCTGAAAAGTCCGTATGGCAAATCCGCTGTACCGAAGGATGCTGAATCATTCTTTCGGCAAATATCACGTAGTACTCTTCCATAATCCCTTCCACCCGTCCGACTTCCTCTATTTTTTCATCCTGAAATTCAGTTGATGAATAAATAGCCGGAGCGACAAATATCGCGTTGTTGTTCATTCCAAACGCTTTCATCAGCGCGGCATCATCAAACTCACCGAGAATATTGACCTTCAGCCCCTGCGTATTAAACCAGTTCAGCAGTTTGCGCCCCAGCATTGAACGCCTGCCGGGGATGAGTAATGAACGACGCTCCAGACAAGCCGGGAAATTCATGCCTGCCGGTGGATTACAACAAAAGAAGCTGATCGGACTTTCACCCAGTTTGACCGAGAACAGCCCTGCCTGCTGCGTGGAGTCCACCGGGCAATCAGACAAAATCATGTCCAGTTTATGCTGGCTCAGTTGTTCGAGCAGCATTTCGTGAGTCGATTCAAAACAGCGCAGGTGAATTTGCGCGTTGTCCGGCACGGCAGCTTCCAATACGCGACTGACCAGTCGTTTGGATAACGCATCCGCCACACCCACATCAAACAGCAGGCTCGCCTCTTTGCGGTAATTCACGATATCCAGCATTTCCTGACTAAGGGTGAACATTTTATCCGCATAGCGGTAAACCAGTTGCCCTAACTCAGAAGGCACCAGCCCACGCCCCTGCCGTTTGAAGAGTTTCCCATCCAATCTTTCTTCCAGGGATTTAATCTGCCCGGTGATCGTTTGCGGAGTAAGGTGCAACACTTCCGCAGCTCCCACAACAGAACCTGATTTACACACGTGCCAAAAATAATACAAGTGGTTGTAATTGATATGAGGCATGGTTTCACCCTTTCCGAAAGTATGAAGTCAGCATCATTATTAATTTGCACGTTTCTTAGGCAAGGCCCGGCTCAGGAGCAGGTATCCCAGAACCGCTGATGCGACTGATCCCATCAGGATGCCCATTTTTGCGTACGTCAGCAACGCAGGCTCCAGCGTCGCAAAGGCCAGAGAACCAATGAAAATCGACATCGTAAAACCGATACCGCACAGCACGGAGACTGCCGAAATTTGGCTAAAAGTTATGCCGGATGACAGCCGTGTAATCCCTGATTTCAAGGCGATCCCGCCGAACAGAATGATACCCAGCGGCTTACCGAGAAGAAGCCCGGCAGCAATACCCATGGGTAATGTCGAGAATGAACCCGCAACTGTCACGCCCTGCAAAGAGATACCCGCATTGGCGAACGCAAACAGCGGCAAAATAAACCAGGAAACATAGGGGTGGATCCCATGCTCCAGGCGGCGAGCAGGTGACCTTTTATTCTCTTTGGTTCTCAGCGGAATTAAGAAGCCAAGAATGACACCCGCCAGCGTCGCGTGGATACCTGATTTCAGCACACACACCCAGAACACAGCACCAATCAGCAGGTACGGCGTCAGCTTCGTTACCCCCCGCCAGTTCAGTAGAGCCAGTACAGCGATGCACACCGCCGATAACCCCAGTGCCATCATCGACACATCGTGACTATAAAACAGTGCGATGATCACGATGGCACCCAAGTCATCAATAATGGCCAGTGCCAGCAGGAACACTTTTAACCCGGTCGGCACTCGTGACCCCAGCAGTGCCATCACCCCCAGCGCAAACGCAATGTCCGTTGCCGCCGGAATAGCCCAACCCTGACGGGCTATTTCATCGCTGCCGTTAAACAGTAAATAGATTAATGCCGGAACAACCATACCCCCGAGCGCGGCAATAGCAGGAAACATCGCCTGCTCGCGGTTGGCCAGCGCGCCTTCGCACATCTCACGCTTGACTTCCAGACCAATCATCAGGAAAAACACTGCCATCAGGCCATCGTTAATCCACAGCAAAAGTGGCTTGTCGATCAACAGCTCGGAAAAACGCAGGGTGACGGGAATATCCAGAAATGCCTGATAAATCCCCTGCAACGGACTATTCGCCATGATTAATGCCACAATGGCTGCGATGATTAATATCACACCACCGGCGGCTTCCATCCGTAAAAACTGACGAATGATATTTGACATTCTGACTCTCCTGTAGAAAAAACGTGGCAAAAAAAAAAGCTCACCACAAGGGTATGTCTGAATTGTACGCAAACTATCACTTCGTAAAAAGTCGATTATTTCTGGATTATACTTCGCTTTTTACGAATCATTGGTTTTCACATTGTTGAATAAAAATCCATAAAAAATCCCCGGCGCGTCAACCGCTGCCGGGGATGTTATCTGGCTTTCCGTCGCTCGATTTAGCGAAAGCTTAGCGGGTCAGATCATCAAAGAACTTTTTCACGCCGTCCAGGAAGCTTTTAGAGCGCGGGCTGTTTTTCTCACCCGAAACGCCACCAAAGCTTTCTTCCAGATCACGCAGCAACTGCTTCTGCTTCTCGTTCAGGCTGACCGGAGTTTCCACTACCACCCGGCACATCAGGTCGCCCTGAACGCCACCACGGACAGATTTCACACCGCGCCCGCGCATACGGAACATTTTGCCCGTTTGCGTTTCAGCAGGAATTTTCAGGCTCACGCGGCCATCAAGCGTTGGCACTTCAATTTCGCCACCCAGTGCTGCCATGGCAAAATTGATTGGCACTTCGCAGTACAGGTTATTACCTTCGCGCTCAAAGATTTTATGCGCTTTAACCTGAACCTGAACGTACAGATCACCTGACGGAGCACCATGCTCACCGGCTTCGCCTTCACCCTCCAGACGAATACGGTCTCCGGTATCCACACCCGCAGGAATCTTCACTGACAGCGTTTTTGAACGTTCTACGCGACCATGACCATGACATTTGGTGCACGGATCTTTAATCACTTTACCGCGACCCTGACAGGTCGGACACGCCTGCTGGACTGTGAAGAAGCCCTGACGCATCTGAACCTGACCTGCACCATGACAGGTCGGACAGGTGGTCGGAGAGCTACCCGCTTTCGCGCCGCTGCCGTGGCAAACGTCACATTCATCCAGTGTCGGGATGCGGATTTCTTTGGTGACACCACGAACGGCCTCTTCCAGAGTCAGATCCATGTTGTAACGCAGGTCTGAGCCCCGGCTGGCACGCTGACGGCGCCCGCCGCCAAAGATGTCGCCAAAGACGTCACCAAAGATGTCGCTGAAATCTGCACCGCCGCCGCCGTAGCCACCACCGCCGCCCATGCCACCTTGTTCAAAGGCTGCATGACCATACTGGTCGTAGGCCGCACGCTTTTGCGCATCGGTCAGAATTTCATAAGCTTCTTTAATTTCTTTGAATTTGCTTTCAGATTCTTTATCGCCCTGATTTCGGTCAGGGTGATGTTTCATCGCCAGACGCTTATAAGCCTTTTTGATTTCACGCTCATCCGCTGTTTTGGATACGCCTAAAATCTCATAATAATCTTGCTTCGCCATGCTTTAACCTACCCTCAACATGCGTGCACGGGCGTAGAGTTTCCTCGACGCCCGTGCTGGTTATCAGTAAAGCTTCTTACTGTGCCCGCTTAAGGGCGATTATTTTTTGTCTTTAACTTCTTCGAATTCAGCGTCAACAACGTCGTCATCTTTCTGCGCGCTGGTATCGCCGCCTTCAGCCTGACCTTGTTGCTGAGCCATTTCCATCAGTTTGCCGGAAACCTGTACCAGCGCCTGGATTTTCGCTTCGATATCAGTCTTATCTTCACCTTTAGCAGACACTTCCAGTGCTTTCAGGGCTTCTTCTACTGCGGTTTTGTCTTCAGCTGGCAGTTTGTCGCCGGCTTCTTCCAGTTGCTTACGGGTACCGTGGATCAGATGGTCCGCCTGATTGCGGGTCTGAACCAGTTCTTCAAACTTACGGTCAGATTCAGCATTGGCTTCAGCATCGTTAACCATTTTCTGGATTTCTTCTTCGCTCAGACCAGAAGATGCCTTGATGGTGATCTTCTGCTCACGGCCGGTATTTTTGTCTTTCGCAGACACGTGCAGGATACCATCGGCATCAAGGTCGAAGGTGACTTCGATCTGAGCCTGACCGCGTGGTGCTGCCTGAATACCGTCCAGGTTGAACTGACCCAGAGATTTGTTATCACTTGAACGCTTACGTTCACCCTGCAACACATGGATGGTGACTGCAGACTGGTTGTCTTCCGCAGTAGAGAACACCTGACTGTGTTTAGTCGGGATGGTGGTGTTTTTAGTGATAAGCGGAGTCATCACGCTGCCCATGGTTTCGATACCCAGAGACAACGGAGTCACATCCAGCAGCAGAACGTCTTTCACGTCACCTGCCAGGACACCACCTTGAACTGCTGCACCGATTGCCACAGCTTCATCCGGGTTCACGTCTTTACGTGGTTCTTTACCGAAGAAATCAGCAACTTTCTTCTGAACCATTGGCATACGGGTCTGACCACCCACCAGGATAACGTCCTGAATGTCAGAAACTGACAGGCCTGCGTCTTTCAGCGCCACTTTCAGTGGTTCGATAGAACGGTTAACCAGGTCTTCAACCAAAGATTCCAGTTTTGCACGGGTCACTTTGATGTTCATGTGTTTTGGACCTGACGCATCAGCAGTGATGTACGGCAGGTTCACGTCAGTTTGCTGAGCAGAAGACAATTCGATCTTCGCTTTTTCAGCGGCTTCTTTCAGACGTTGCATCGCCAGTGGATCGTTACGCAGATCCATGCCTTGCTCTTTCTTAAATTCTTCAACCAGATAGTTGATCATACGGCTGTCGAAGTCTTCACCACCAAGGTGAGTGTCACCGTTGGTCGCCAGTACTTCAAAGGTTTTTTCGCCGTCAACTTCATCAATTTCGATAATAGAGATATCGAAAGTACCACCACCGAGGTCGTATACCGCGATAGTACGGTTGCCGATTTCACGATCCAGACCATAAGCCAGTGCCGCTGCAGTCGGTTCGTTGATGATACGTTTGACTTCCAGACCTGCGATACGGCCAGCGTCTTTCGTTGCCTGACGCTGAGCATCGTTGAAGTAAGCAGGTACGGTGATAACAGCTTCAGTTACAGGTTCACCCAGATAATCTTCAGCGGTTTTCTTCATTTTCTTCAACACTTCTGCAGAGATCTGCGGAGGTGCGATTTTCTGACCTTTAACGTCGATCCAGGCGTCGCCATTGTCAGCGCTTACGATCTGGTAAGGCATGATGCCTTTATCACGTTGTACTTCTTCATCCTGGAAGCGACGGCCAATCAGGCGCTTGATCGCGAACAGGGTGTTCTGCGGGTTAGTCACAGCCTGACGTTTAGCCGGAGAACCTACCAGAGTCTCGCCATCTGCCGCATAAGCGATGATGGAAGGAGTGGTGCGGTCGCCTTCAGCATTCTCCAGTACACGAGCAGTCGTGCCATCCATGATAGCTACACAAGAGTTGGTGGTGCCCAGGTCGATCCCAATAATTTTACCCATCTAAAACGTCTCCACTTAAATTCATATTCGTTCAGGTTGCTACTGTATATGTGGCCGATCTTTTCGATTTCAACAGCCCCATTTAACGGATTTCCCGACGGTAACAACTGCGGTTGGGAATAAGATGGGGCCATGCAGCTCAGCATCAAGGGGCAAAGTGAAAAAAAATCTTCAATTGCTGTTACGCCAGATCAATGTTTGCTGACGCAACCCTCCTTATGATGCCGCGCGCTTCTAAAGATATGTGGGTTTTTTACTCATTTCCCAAGCGTTTCTTCCCCCGATTATCAATTAATAATAATTCCGATACAGAGGATCTATGCACAGCAAAACGTTGGCAAATCCAGGCCCGCTCGGGTTGATGGGATTTGGTATGACCACTATCTTATTGAATTTACACAATGCAGGCTTTTTTCCCCTGACAGCAGTGATTGTCAGTATGGGGATTTTTTATGGTGGTTTGATTCAGATTCTTGCCGGGATGATGGAATTTAAAAAAGGGAATACGTTCGGCACGACCGCATTCACTTCTTATGGCGCATTCTGGTTAAGCCTGGTCGGCATCCTGATGCTACCGCGCATGGGCATGGCTGAAGCCAGCAGCGAAAGCTTCCTTGGCGCTTACCTCGGCATCTGGGGCGTGTTCACCTTATTCATGTTCTTTGGCACCCTGAAAGCAAACCGCGGTTTACAGATCGTTTTCGGCAGTCTGGTTATTCTGTTCGCGCTGTTGTGCTTCGGTAATATGACCGGAAACACGGCGGTACTGCATTTTGCCGGTTTCGAAGGGATCTTCTGTGGCGCCAGCGCGATTTATCTGGCGATGGCCGAAGTGCTGAACGAGCAATATGGCCGTACCGTTTTGCCGGTCGGTGAGCCGAAAAACCACGCTCCCCAGGTTGACGCGGTTGTGGCATAAGCCCCCTCAGCCAGACGCAAAAAGCCCTGCGATGCAGGGCCTTTTTATGCATAAAACGAAATCACTGGCCGGAAGTTGCGCCTTCGGCAAATTTCTCTGTACGGATCGTTTCGCTGTTCAAATCGCGGCTAAGGTAAATACCGGTCAGCAAGCCAATCACCGACAAGGCCAGCACATAATAAGCCGGAGCCATCGGCGTCAGACGCATAATCAGCGTGACGAAGACCGGAGTCAGGCCGCCGAAAATCGCGTAGGCCATGTTGTATGAGAAAGAGATGCCGGTAAAACGCACTTCCGCCGGGAAGGCCCGCACCATCACATAAGGTACTGCGCCGACCACACCTACGCTCAACCCCGCCAGCGCATACATGCCCATCAGCACCGAGGCATCAGCCGCGACCATATGATAGAAAGACCAGCTGCAAATCCCGAGGAAGAGGCTGCCGAAAATAAAGGTTTTGCTGGCACCGAGGCGATCAACAATGCTTCCCGAGATAATGCATCCAAACATCAGCGCTACTGTAGCCAGACAGTTGGCCTGTAATGCGGCTGCCGCCGGAATGCCGAATTGCTTCTGCAACCAGGTTGGCGTCATCAGGATCACCACCACGATACCGGCGGATAACAGCCAGGTCATCAGCATCGATACCACGATTTCTTTTTTATGATTGGCCACGACAGATTTCAACGGCAATTCTTCCGCCAGCGCCTTATGCGCTTTCATTTCCATAAAGACAGGCGTTTCCTGTAACCATCGGCGCAGATACATCGCGATCAGACCAAAAATGCCGCCGATGAAAAACGGAATACGCCAGCCGTACTGACTGATGGTCGCTGGCGTCAAGCTGGTGTTCAGTAAAGTTGCCACCAGAGAACCCAGCAGAATCCCCAGGGTTAAACCGGCGGTGAGGGTGCCGCAGGCGAAACCGATGCGGTTACGTGGCACATGTTCAGCGACAAACACCCACGCGCCCGGCACTTCGCCGCCGATCGCCGCGCCCTGTAACAGACGCATCAGCAGCAGCAACAGCGGTGCTGCCATGCCAATCGAGGCGTAGGTTGGCAACAGCCCCATTGCCAGTGTCGGTAAAGCCATTAATAAAATACTCAGGCTGAACATGCGCTTACGGCCAACCAAATCACCGAAGTGCGCCATGATGATACCGCCCAACGGGCGCGCCAGATAACCGGCAGCGAAAATACCAAAAGTCTGAACCTGACGCAGCCAGTCGGGCATATTGGCCGGGAAGAAGAGATCGCCAATTACCGCAGCGAAAAAGACGAAAATGATGAAATCGTAGAATTCGAGGGCGCCACCCAGTGCCGCCAGGGAAAGCGTTTTGAAGTCCTGCCGGTTCAACCGGCGCGATTGTGTGTGTTGCATAGGATACCGTCAGACACCAGAGTAAAAAATGGAAAAAGGTTTTGCCACCTTATGTAAAGTAATCCTTACTATAGCGGCAAATATTTTTCACACCAGTGGTGTCTGACGCTTAACGTCGCTAAATTTCAAAAAGGAACTGTATTCAGTTTTTTATCTCGCGGCGGGCACTTTTCGGACGGAAAGCTGCTACCACCTCATCATGCGTTTCAACGTAAGGTCCGTCGAGCAACTGGATGCAATAGGGCACACTGGCAAAAATGCCGGAAACAATCACTTTACCGTCGGCATCTTTCAGTCCTTCCAGCGTTTCCTGAATAGATTTCGGCTGACCAGGTAAATTCAGGATTAAAGCCTGTTTGCGGATCACCCCAACCTGACGTGACAAAATTGCCGTCGGTACAAAGTGCAGGCTGATCTGACGCATCTGTTCGCCGAAACCGGGCATTTCACGATCGGCAACAGCCAGCGTGGCATCCGGTGTGACATCCCGGCGCGCAGGCCCGGTTCCCCCGGTGGTTAACACCAGATGGCAGCCGCTTTCATCAACCAGTTCACTGATAGCCTGTTCAATCAAAGGCTGCTCGTCCGGGATCAGCTTTTTCTCCAGCTTAAAAGGCGTAATAAGCGCTTTTTCCAGCCATTCTTCCAGTGCCGGAATACCTTTGTCCTGATAAACACCGCTTGAGGCGCGGTCCGACACTGATACCAGACCAATCCGTAATGTATCCATGCTATTTCTCCACAGCATTTTTCTTCGTAGTCACAGCACTCAGTATATCGGTAACCGGCCGGTGGTTTTATCGCAGGCACAAAAAAAGCGGCTGATTAGCCGCTTTATGCTGGAACTGAATGCTGATTACAGCAGGTCAGAAATCATTTTTTCCAGTTTACCCTGGTCGATTGCAAACTTACGGATGCCGTCAGCCAGTTTATCGATCGCCATTGGATCCTGGTTGTGCTCCCAGTAGAACTGAGATTCAGTCAGTGGCGCAGGACGTGGCTTGGTTTCGCCGGAGAAGGACAGTTTACGTTCCAGCGGGCCTTCGCTTTCTGCCAGTTCTTTCAGCAGTGCAGGGGCGATGGTCAGACGGTCACAGCCAGCCAGTTCGATGATTTCACCGATGTTACGGAAGCTTGCGCCCATCACGACAGTTTCGTAGCCGTGTTGTTTGTAGTATTCGTAGATTTCGGTTACGGACACAACGCCCGGATCTTCATGCGGTGCAAACTCTTTTTTGTCACCATTGGCTTTGTACCAGTCAAGGATACGACCAACGAACGGAGAAATCAGGAACACGCCCGCTTCAGCACAAGCACGCGCCTGAGCGAAGGAGAACAGAAGGGTCAGGTTACAGTTGATGCCTTCTTTTTCCAGTTTCTCTGCAGCGCGGATGCCCTGCCAGGTAGAAGCCAGTTTGATCAGGATACGGTCGTTGGTGATGCCCGCATCGTTATACAGTTTGATCAGGCGTTTGGCTTTGGCCACGCTCGCGTCAGTGTCGTAAGACAGACGGGCATCAACTTCTGTTGAAATGCGGCCCGGAACCAGTTTCAGAATTTCCAGACCGATGTTTACTGCCAGTTTGTCAGCGGCATCAGTAATCTGCTGGTCGTGATCGCTGCTCTGGTCACGTGCCCAGGCGATTGCTTCGTCGATCAGTTTACGGTATTCAGGAATTTGCGCAGCGCTGAGGATCAGTGACGGGTTCGTGGTCGCATCCTGCGGCTGGTACAACTTCATTGCCGCGATATCTCCGGTGTCAGCAACAACCTGAGTCATTTGGCGTAGGGAAGTCAGTTTATCGGTCATTTTGGCATATCTCATCGTTTGGACGTTTTCGTATAGGCATTTTCATGCCTTGCCTTTGGCTGATGATAACATGCAAAAAGCCAGGCGCAAGGCGCATATCACGGCATGCTCGGCTACGAACATCTATGGATTTCTCACCTTCCAAAACACACAAAATTAGCCAAAATGCACATGTTACCCGTTCGATAAAACAGGTATGTTAGCCACCCAAAGTGGTCATTGCCCGCAAGCAAACAAATAAAAATGATGAAGGGCAAATCAACCAAGGACAATTTATGAACGACCTGCTGGATTTTTTCGATACTATTCTCTGGAGTTCAATCCTGATTTACCTGCTATGCGGCACCGGCATTTACCTTACGTTCCGTCTTGGTTTCATTCAGTTTCGTCACTTTGGCCACCTTTTCTCCCCCACTCTTTATAAGCGAAAACACATCACACGAGGTATTTCCCCGTGGCGGACGC
Organism: Rahnella sp. P4_A8; assembly: GCF_056402435.1. Taxonomy (NCBI): domain Bacteria; kingdom Pseudomonadati; phylum Pseudomonadota; class Gammaproteobacteria; order Enterobacterales; family Yersiniaceae; genus Rahnella; species Rahnella sp. P4_A8. Next base: position 101,612 of record NZ_JBFUHK010000012.1, read on the forward strand.
TGTGTCTCAGCCTTGCATCGCGTATTGGTACCGGTAATCTCACCGGTGTCGCCATCGCCATTACGCTCGGCGGCCCTGGCGCTATTTTCTGGATGTGGATTATTGCAGTTTTCAACATGGCGACGGCAATGATAGAAAACACGCTGGCGCAGATTTACAAAGGCAATGTAGCCCATGAAAAATTTCGCGGCGGGCCGGCTGATTACATGGAAAAAGGGCTTGGAATGCGCTGGATGGGTATCTTGTTTTCCTTGCTGATGGTGATTTCCTGCGGCTTTATTTTCAGCGCCTTACAGGCCAATTCCATTGCTCAGGCTTCTTTCCATCTTCTGCATGTACCGGCGCTGTCCACCGCCTGCATTTTATCCGTGCTGGTCGCGATACTGATTTTTGGCGGTATACGCGCAATCACCTGGCTTTCGAAATGGCTTGTACCGCTGATGGCCTTCGCCTACTTGTTGCTGGCCATCTGGGTTATTGGTCATCACATTGAAAAGTTGCCACAGGTGCTGGCGCTGGTATTCAAAAGCGCCTTCGGCTTACAGCAGGCCGCTTCCGGCGCACTGGCGTATGGCGTGACACAGGCCATTACGCAGGGCATGCAACGCGGCGCCTTTGCCAGCGAAGCCGGTGTCGGCTCTTCACCCAATGCAGCGGCGATGGCGGGCGTAAGCCACCCGGCCATGGTGGGGTTCAGTCAGATGTTTGCCGTCTTCATCGATACCATGGTGATTTGTACCGCAACCGCGCTGATCATCCTGACGTCAGGAGCCCTTGATCAACCTGACGCCCCGGTTGGCATCCGGCTGATACAGCAATCGATTATGCCGGTAACCGCAGGCTGGAGCCATGTGGTTCTGGCCATTCTGGTCTTCTCTTTTGCGTTCACGTCGATTGCCGGAAACTATGCCTATGCCGAAAACAATCTGAATTTCTTTCACGGTTCTTCGCCCGTTAAATTACTGATTTTCCGGTTGATGGTCATCAGCATGGTGTTCTGCGGATGCCTGATGGAATTACAAGTCCTGTGGAAACTGGCCGATATCGTCATGGCGCTGATGGCAATACTCAATCTCACCGCACTGTTGCTGCTTTCGGGCATCGCGGTCAGCGTGGTGAAAGATTATGAACGCCAGCGACGGATGGGGAAAACGCCGGTGTTTAATCCTGATCACTACCCTGAATTACGCGGTCAGCTCCAGCCCGGCGTCTGGGATAAAAAAATGCCTCCGCGCTGATTTCCTGCGCTTTTACCTATCGATATCATGCCTCCATCGCAGTGACTTTTTTGCTACAGTAAGGCAACAAAAATCCTGAATGTGAACCGTCACTGACCAACGGACGAGACTATGCTGACCATTATTTCACCTGCCAAAACGCTCGATTACGAAAGCCCGCTTGCGACAACGCGCTATACCCAACCGGAGCTGCTGGATAAATCCAGCCAGCTGATTACCGTGGCACGTAAAATGTCTCCTGCGCAGATTTCTTCACTGATGGGGATCAGCGACAAACTGGCCCATCTGAACGCCGAACGTTTTAATGACTGGCAGCCGGATTTCACGCCGGATAACGCCCGTCAGGCCTTGCTGGCCTTTAAAGGCGATGTGTATACCGGTCTGCAGGCAGAAGATTTCAGTGAGAAGGATTTTGATTTTGCACAGAAACATCTGCGGATGTTGTCAGGTTTATACGGCCTGCTGCGTCCGCTGGATCTGATGATGCCTTACCGTCTGGAAATGGGTATCCGTCTGGAAAATCCCCAGGGCGCGAATCTGTATGCCTTCTGGGGAGATTTGCTGACCGAAAAACTCAACCAACTGCTCAGTGAACAAAAAAGCAAAGTGCTGGTGAATCTGGCGTCTGATGAATACTTCAAAGCGGTGAAACCCAAACTGCTGGATGGCGAAATCATCAAGCCGGTATTCCTCGACGAGAAGAACGGCAAATACAAAGTCATCAGCTTCTACGCCAAAAAAGCGCGCGGCCTGATGAGCCGCTTTATTATTAAAGAGCGTCTGGATAAGCCGAAACAGCTTCAGGATTTCAATCTGGAAGGTTATGAATTTGATGAATCACGTTCGCAGGGCAATGAACTGGTGTTTACCCGTCCTGAGCGCTGATTGACCTGATCTGCGGATACAAAAAAGCCCTCACGAAGAGGGCTTTTGCCTGTCTGAAACACAATCTTTATTCAGGCAGCGCCATCAGGAATGCACGCATCTCGCTGAAATCAGCCGGAAGATTATGCGACAACAATGGCAGGTCAGCGCGATCCGCCAGTTCTTTCGGTAAACCGATGTCCTGATCCAGAATCGCTTCCACGCTTTCCTTGAATTTTGCCGGATGCGCCGTCCCGATGAACAGGCCGAACTCGCCCGGTTGCAGCTGGTCACGCAGTACACGGTAAGCAATTGCCGCGTGAGGTTCAGAGATATAACCGATATTGGCCAGCTCGCGCATCGCGTCTTCGGTGGTGTCATCGCTGACCGCACCGAAGCCCAGATCTTTCAGCTGCCAGGTTTTACGACGATACAACTCTTCCACACGCGGCCAGTTGTTTGGCTGGCTGACATCCATAGCGTTCGACAGAGTCGCAACGGTTTTCTTCGGTTCCCACTCGCCGTTAGACAGGAAACGCGGCACCGTATCATTGGCGTTGGTCGCCGCAATAAAGCGTTTCACCGGCAGGCCGAGGGATTTCGCCAGCAGACCGGCTGTCAGATCACCGAAGTTACCGCTTGGTACGGAAACCACCAGCTGATTGCGCGCTTCCTGAGGCAGTTGGGCAACCGCTTCAAAGTAGTAGCAAATCTGCGCCAGCAGTCGGCTGATATTGATGGAGTTAGCTGAGTTCAGTTTCAGCGCGTGTTTCAGTTCTTCATCATCAAACGCCTGTTTCACCAGCGCCTGACAGGCATCAAAGTCGCCGTCGATAGCGACGGTATGAATATTTCCGCCAAGCGTACAGAACAGTTTTTCCTGCAACGGGCTGATTTTGCCGCGCGGATACAGAATCACCACACGAACATTTTTCAGACCGTGGAACGCATGTGCCACTGCCGCACCGGTATCACCGGAGGTCGCGGTCAGAATAGTCACCGGCTGATCGCCAGATACCTGAGTCAGGATCTGCGCCATGAAGCGGCCACCGAAATCTTTAAAGGCCAGGGTCGGGCCGTGGAACAGTTCCAGACAGGCAATGTCTTCTTCCACTTTGGCAACGGGTGCCGGGAAGGCAAACGCATTTTTTACACGCTGATATAATTCTTCTTCCGGAATTTCATCGCCGATGAAAGCAGAAAGAATTCGGCTGCTGCGGGTGACGAAATCCAGTTCCAGCAAGCGATCAATTTCGGTCAGTTCAAACTCAGGCAATTCCAGCGGGAAGAATAATCCCTGCTGTTTTCCAAGACCTTGTTTGACGGCCTGAGCAAAGCTGACCTGCTCGTTGTGATCCTTCAGGTTGTACAGTTTCATTAGTTATCCCAATAAATTATCGAGTTATCCCAATACCCGCGCGCCCGCGGTATCAAGACGACAAATATGAACAAAGCCTTCGTCATTTTGCAGATAATGCGTCTGCAACCAGTCAGCCATACGTTTCGCTGTCGCACTGTCGTTGCACACCGCGAACAACGTCGGGCCGGAACCGGAAATCCCGCAAGCCAGCGCACCAATTTCTTCTGCGGCGCTGCGGGCTTCGGCAAAGCCCGGCAGCAGACGGGTGCGGTAAGGTTCAGCAATCACATCTTTCATCAGTTTTGCGGCCAGCGCAGGTTGCTGAGTGTGGCAGGCATGAATAAAGCCCGCCAGATAACGTCCGTGGCTGATGCAATCCTGACGGCGATACTGCGCAGGTAAAATGGCACGCGCCTCGGCCGTCGAGACTTTAATCCCCGGATACGCCATCACCCACAGCCAGTCATCAAAGCCTGGCACGTCCTGGCTGATGATATCGAGTTCTTCCAGCATCAGTTGAATGCCGCCTAAATAGCATGGCGCCACATTATCGAAATGTACGCTACCGGAAATCCGCCCTTCCAGCTCGCCCATCAGCAACAGCATCTGGTTTTCATTCAGCGGCTTACCGCAAAACTCATTCATCGCCATCAGACCGGCGACCACCGAACAGGCGCTGGAGCCCAGACCTGAGCCGATCGGCATGTTTTTTTCCAGCGTCATCGCCACCGGCACTTCTTTGCCGATTTCCTGACAGAAACGCTGCCAGCACTGATAAACGATGTTGTCTTCCATGCGATCCGGCAGTTTAGACACAAACTTGCCTTCGTTTTTCAGACTGAACACTGTGGCCGCCTCAACGGAAACACAGTCGCCCAGCAGCGTGCCATCCACCGGAGACACGGCCGCGCCCAGAACATCGAAGCCTACGCTGACGTTCCCGATTGAAGCCGGGGCATACACCTTAACCATATTAAACTCCTAACTTCCATGACAGCGTTCTCAAAAGATCGGCAAACACACCTGCCGCCGTCACATCATTACCGGCACCGTAGCCACGCAGAACCAACGGCAACGGCTGATAATAGCGGCTGTAAAACGCCAGCGCATTCTCCCCATTTTTTACTTTATAAAGCGGGTCATTACCATCGACGGCATCGATTTTTACTTTGCATTGTCCGTCTTCGATAGCACCAACATAACGCAATACTTTACCTGCGGCGGTGGCATCCGCAACACGCCTGGCAAATTCGGCATCCAGTTCCGGCAGACGCGCCACAAATTCATTCACAGTGCCTTCGCTATTGAAGGACGGCGGCAGAACGGATTCCACGTCAATATCCGTCAGCTCCAGTTTGTAACCGGCTTCACGCGCCAGGATCAGCAATTTACGGGCAACGTCCATACCGGACAGATCATCACGCGGATCCGGTTCGGTATAGCCCATCTCTTTCGCCTGCAATGTTGCAGCAGATAACGACATGCCTTCATCCAGCTTACCGAAGATGAAGGACAGCGAGCCGGAGAGGATGCCGGAGAAACGCATCAGCTCATCACCGGCATTCAGCAGGTTTTGCAGGTTTTCGATGACCGGTAAACCCGCGCCGACGTTGGTGTCATAGAGGAATTTACGGCGTGAACCATCCGCCGCTTTACGCAACTGATGGTAGTAATTCATGGAAGAAGTATTGGCCTTTTTGTTCGGCGTTACGACGTGGAAACCGTCGGCAAGGAAATCGGCGTATTGATCAGCCACTTCCTGACTGGAAGTACAGTCAACAATCACCGGATTCAGCAGGTGGTATTCTTTCACCAGACGGATCAGACGTCCCAGATTCAGCGGCTCTTTCGCGGCACCCAGTTCATCACGCCAGGTTTCCAGCGCAATGCCGTGAACGTTAGTCAGCAATGCGCGGGAGTTGGCGATGCCGCAAACGCGCAGATCAATATGTTTGGTTTTCAGCCACGCTTGTTGACGGCGGATCTGTTCAATCAACGCCCCGCCCACGCCGCCTACGCCGATCAGGAAGACTTCGATAACCTGATCTGTGTTGAACAGCATCTGGTGGCTTACGCGCACACCGGTGGTCGCATCGTCGTTATTGACGACCACCGAGATAGAACGTTCAGACGACCCCTGCGCAATCGCCACGATATTGATATTGGCGCGCGCCAGTGCCGAGAAGAATTTCGCCGAGATACCGCGCAGGGTACGCATGCCGTCGCCGACGACAGAAATAACCGCCAGCTTCTCCATCACATCCAGCGGCTCAAGCAGACCGTCTTTCAGCTCCAGATAGAACTCGTCTTCCAGCGCTTTACGGGCGCGTTCCAGTTCGCTTTGCGGCACACAGAAACTGATGCTGTATTCAGAAGAAGACTGGGTGATCAGCACCACCGAAATGCCTGAACGGGACATCACCGCAAACACGCGCGCCGCCATGCCGATCATCCCTTTCATTCCCGGACCGGAAACGTTGATCATCGCCATGTTGTTCAGATTAGTGATGCCTTTCACCGGCGTATTATCGCCGAGGCTTTCGCTGCCTATCAGCGTGCCTGGCGCCTGCGGGTTGGTGGTGTTTTTAATCAGGCAAGGGATCTGGAACTGGGCAATCGGCAGGATGGTACGCGGATGAAGCACTTTCGCACCAAAGTACGACAGCTCCATCGCTTCCTGATATGACATGGATTTCAGTAAGCGGGCGTCCGGCACGATGCGCGGATCGCAAGTATACACACCGTCGACGTCAGTCCAGATCTCACAACAGTCGGCACGTAAACAGGCAGCCAGCACGGCGGCTGAATAATCGGAACCATTACGTCCGAGCACCACCAGTTCGCCCTGTTCGTTACCGGCAGTGAAACCGGCCATCAGCACAATGTGATCGGCTGGAATAGCGCTGGCGGCGATACGCCGGGTGGATTCGTTGATGTCCACAGTCGATTCAAGGTAATGCCCCTGCGCGAGCAGTTTTTCGACCGGGTTAATGACGGTGACGCCAAAACCTTTGGCAAGGAACACCGCTTCCATAATAGCGATAGAGAGCTTTTCACCACGACAGATGATGGAGGCATTTACGCTGTCCGGGCATTGTCCCAGCAGGGTGATGCCATGCATCAGCTGTTTCAGCTGAGCGAATTCGTGATCGACAAACGCTTTCACTTTCGGCAAATCAAAACCCGGTTGCGCGGCCGCCAGGCCGGTTATCAGCTGACCAAAAATGTTTTCCGCATCACTCATGATGGTCTGAATGTCCTGCCCTGCGACAGTTCGTTCAATCATAGCAACCAGATAGTTGGTGATTTTGGCAGGCGCGGATAATACCGTCGCGACCTGTCCCTGACGTGCATTGCTTTCCATAATGTCCGCAACCCGCAAGAAGCGTTCTGCGTTTGCTACCGAGGTCCCGCCAAATTTCAACACTCGCATTTCTGGTTCTCTCCTGAAGCTCTCGTTTAAATGTAAAAAAAAAGCCCGCACTGGTTAGGTGCGGGCTTTTTTTCTTTTTCCTGTACGCGTCAGCCCGCCCCGTTACCTGTGGTATCGGTGGTGGTAATAATTGTTGTGTTCAGGCTGATGATTCGCATTTTTATTTTCTGTCTGTCTTTAGGTTTGTACTCTGTCTGCCTCTATTAGCTAAAGCATAAGGCACAATAAGTCAATTTTTTTCTATTTTCGGCAGGTTAATCACGGACAGAATGAAATGGATAATTATCTGCCTTTAAAAGCATTTCCAGTACGATCGATAACTCTGCTATCACCGCACCGGATATCGAACTGTAGCGGTAAGGATTCCCCTCACATCATTGGGTCAGTTTTTTTTCGATGTCATGTAGCAAAGTATGCAGCATTGCCGCATCGCGCTGCTGCAAAAGACCGAGACGCTGATGCAGCCAGTCGGACAATTTCTGGTCATCTTCTGCCCCGACATTTTCCAGTAATCGCCCGACCCGTGCACGCAATGCCGACAACTGTCCCGCTTCGGCATTTTCAGGTTTCACTGAGGTCACCTGATTGAGAGACGATAACTGATAACAGAATACCATCACGGCCTGCCCCAGATTCAGCGACGGGTAATCCGCCACCATCGGAACGCCGGTCAGCACATCAGCCAGTTCCAGCTCTTCATTGGTCAGCCCGGAATCCTCACGGCCAAATACCAGCGCAGCGTGATTCACCCACTGGCTTTTCTCTTCAAGCTGCACCTGCAATTCCTGAGGCGTGCAGTAATAGTGAAATTTAGCCCGGCTGCGGGCCGTCGTCGCGACAGTAAAATCAATATCAGCCAGGGCTTCTGCCAGTGTGCTGAAATGCAGAGCATTTTGCAGGATGTCCTGCGAACCATGTGCCACCCAACCGGCTTCCGGCTTGAGATGTGCCTCGCTGTCCACAATACGCAAGGAAGCAAAGCCCATGGTTTTCATTGCGCGGGCTGCCGCACCGACATTTTCCGGGCGAGCCGGTGACACTAAAATAATATGAAGTTGCATATGACGCCTTTGCAGGAAGGAAAAAGAATTTGCCGCCTGTATTTCAGCGATGAAATTTTATCCTGTTTCAGACCTATTCATCGTTTATATTCTTCACAAGAACTTAACAGTCGACTTGATATATTCCTTTATTTTATCGGAAAAGCTTAACCGGGAGGTAAAAAAGCTGCTGGCAGGGTTAAGCACATTCCCTTAAAAAATTAGTCATTATTTTTCATATGGATATATAATAATGATACATACAGATTTTGCATTTATCTTGGGTTTCCTGAGGATTAGCTGAATCGTGTACAATAAAGGCCGAAATGTGACTCAAACGTGCATTCTTGTAAGTGTTTTTCACTGTTCTGTTACCGTGCTACAATTGAACTTGATATATGTCAACAAACCGTAATTTTGTTGGGTGGTAATTTCGACACTCGCTGTTATATTGCTGTTAATAGGGTTAGGATATGCGCCGCTTTAGGACCCCGTGGAACTGCAGAAAGTGGAATCCCTGACCGAGCTTGCGATGTTGTTGCCGTTGATGGAAATTGCATCGAGAACGCATTTACGTACTTTAGTCATGTAACGAGTGAGATGGCCAATAAGGCATCAAAATTCATTGGGATATCAAGGACTTCTGTACTCCTATTTTCTATTTGTTGGCAATCTTAGGTAGCAATCATGCAGACCCCTCACATTCTGATCGTCGAAGACGAGTTAGTGACACGTAATACGTTAAAGAGCATTTTTGAAGCAGAAGGCTACATGGTGCATGAAGCCAATGATGGCGCTGAAATGCACCACATTCTGTCCGAAAATGATATCAATCTGGTTATCATGGACATCAACCTGCCAGGCAAAAATGGCCTGCTGCTGGCACGCGAACTGCGTGAACAAGCCAGCGTTGCTTTGATGTTCCTGACCGGCCGCGACAACGAAGTTGATAAAATTTTGGGTCTGGAAATCGGCGCTGATGACTATATCACCAAGCCATTCAACCCGCGCGAACTGACCATCCGCGCACGCAATCTGCTGTCCCGCACGATGAACCTGGGTACTACCGGTGAAGAACGTCGTCTGGTTGAAAGCTACAAATTCAATGGCTGGGAACTCGATATCAACAGCCGTTCGCTGATAAGCCCGCAGGGCGAACAGTATAAGTTACCGCGCAGTGAATTCCGCGCCATGCTGCATTTTTGTGAAAACCCGGGCAAAATCCAAACCCGTGGCGATTTGCTGAAGAAAATGACCGGCCGTGAGCTGAAACCTCATGACCGTACTGTTGACGTGACTATCCGTCGCATCCGTAAGCATTTCGAAGCGACTCCGGATACGCCGGAAATCATCGCCACTATCCATGGTGAAGGTTACCGTTTCTGCGGTGATCTGGAAGACTGATACAGAAGGTTGCCAACCGCTCTGCAGTCGATGTGATAAAACGTAAAGGCCAGCGAAAGCTGGCCTTTTGATTTGGATCCCTTGGTGAAACTCAAGGCTCAGCATGTCCCCACGGAATGATCGGCACCGCGCTGAGGGCATTTTTAGGTGAACCGTCCACGACTTTATCGGAATAACTCAGGTAGATAAGCGCATTACGTTTTTCATCATAAAAACGCACCACCTGCAGCTTTTTAAACACCAGAGAGGTACGTTTCTGGAAAACTACAGTGCCTTTGTCTTTGCCCTGCTTAATCTTATCGCTGAGCTCGATAGGTCCTACCTGCTGACAGGAAATCGCCGCATCCGATGTATCTTCGGCCAGACCTAATCCGCCCTTGATGCCGCCGGTTTTTGCACGACTGATATAACAAGTTACATTTTTAATATCAGGATCATCAAAGGCCTCGACCACAATTTTATGGTCCGGACCGAATAATTTGAAGACGGTATCCACTGATCCCACTTGCTCTGCACGCGCTGCTCCAGAACAAAAAATAAACATCCCAAATACAAAAATCCAACATTTATTCATTAAGTTACTCCACGTCATCAGCATGACGTTGTTTTCTAAAGAAACCACAATCAGAAAGCGTGCATTCACACTTTCGGAATGAAATACTCTGTAACACCTGTAAATAGCACAGATAGCCAAAAAAATCTTAAGCAGTCTTATCGGGAAAAAGTTGCTATTATGCCGCCCATCATTCTGTGCATTTATCTTAGTTCAACGAGGACGATCTATGGATCAAGCAGGAATCATTCGTGACCTTCTTAGCTGGTTAGAAACCCATTTAGACCAGCCCTTGTCACTCGACAATGTCGCAGCCAAGGCCGGCTATTCCAAGTGGCACCTGCAGCGCATGTTTAAAGACGTCACGAATAATGCCATTGGTGCTTATATTCGTGCCCGCCGCCTGTCGAAAGCGGCTGTCGCTTTGCGTCTCACCAGTCGCCCGATATTAGATATCGCCCTTCAGTACCGTTTTGACTCCCAACAAACGTTTACCCGGGCTTTCAAAAAACAATTCGCACAAACGCCGGCATTGTATCGTCGTGCTGAAGACTGGCATTCGTTTGGTATTTGCCCGCCTATCCGACTGGGTGCATTCATTCTGCCGCAACCGGAGTATGTCTCATTACCAGAACAGCATCTGATCGGCATGACGCAAAGCTATTCATGTACGCTGGAGCAAATCACCACGTACCGCAACGAGATGCGTCGTCACTTCTGGCGTCAATATATTGGGGAAGCGAAAACGCTGCCGCCCATTCTTTATGGCCTGCACCATTCACGTCCAAGCCAGGAGAAAGATGACGAGCAGGAAGTATTGTACACGACAGCGCTGGAAGCTCAGCACCTGCCGGAAAACGTTGAAGGTCAGCCTATTGTGTTGCAGCACGGTGAATATGCCATGTTCCACTACAATGGCACGCCGGAACGTTTGCAGGAATTTATTCTGACGTTGTACAGCACCTGTCTGCCAACATTGAAACTGACCCGCAGAAAGGGACAGGATATCGAACGCTTTTACACGAATGGCCATGCCCCCGGCACTGCGCCAACCGAAATACAGTGTGATTACCTGATCCCAATCCGCCGCTAACGCCTTCTGGCGTTAGCGTTGCAACTCGTCTAACGCGGGCAGATCAAGATGTGAGACATCGCCCGCCGTTTCCACAATCCATCCATTTGCCAGCCAGGCGCTTTGCTGGTGATCAACACGCGACAGCGAACAGTTACGCAGACGCAGACGGCGTTCCGCATAGGCAGGCAAGCCAAGGATCGTACTGATCAGACAGCCCAGCGCAATACCGTGGCTGACCAGCAGCGGCTTGCTTCCCGCCGGTAAATCCAGACAGCTGTCGAGCGCGGCACGCATACGCACGGCCAGTTCAGTCATCGTTTCACCTTCGGGGATGCGCCCTTTGGGTGAACCATCAACCATCTGCTTACGCCATATTTCTTCCTGCTCCGTCAGACCATCCAGAATACGTTCTTCCAGCACGCCCATGTGCAGTTCGCGCAAACGTGGCTCATTGATCACTTCACACCCGCAGGCATCAGCGATAATCTGCGCCGTGTGGCGGGTACGTCCTAAATCACTGGTGATAACGTGAGTGATCCCTTCTTTACGCACGCGCTCAGCAACCTGACGGGCCTGGTAAAGACCTTTAGCCGTCAGCGGGCTGTCTGACTGCCCCTGAATACGGCGGGCGGCGTTCCATTCTGTTTCGCCATGACGGACGAGATATACCTGTAACATGAGTGTTTTCCGTTATACTGCGTGAAATTTGCTAAAGGATGCTAAAACTCTATGTATCATGTTGTCGCTGCAACCACTAACCCGGCAAAAATCAAAGCTATCGCCATGGCTTTTGAAGACATTTTCGGCGCTGAGGCATTTCGCATTGAAGGCGTTGATGTCGACAGTGGTGTTCCAAATCAACCTATTGGCAGTAATGAAACCCGTACCGGGGCACGCCATCGTGTAATCGGTGCGCGTCAGGTTCGTCCCGAAGCAGACTTCTGGGTCGGCGTGGAAGCGGGTATCGAAGACAATATGACATTCGCCTGGATGGTGATTGAGAATATGCACCAGCGCGGCGAATCACGTTCAGCCAGTTTAATGTTACCTGAAATCATTTTACAGGGGATCAACCAGGGCAGTGAATTGGGGGATGAGATGGAAAAACTGACGGGTATCGCAGAGGTGAAGCGTAAAGGCGGCGCCATCGGCATTTTTACCGCCGGGAAACTGAACCGCACCAGCGTTTATCATCAGGCACTGGTGCTGGCTTTAGCGCCTTTTCATAACCCGGTTTATCAAACCCGCGCCCAGACCCATTAAAATTTCAGACTGAAACGGGCACTTCATTCGCCCGTTTTGTCTGCCAGCAGTTGCCCGCTCAACCAATCCTTTAGCGCTGCCGGAGCCGTTTTCAGGCCATTCGATCCCCGGGTTATCGTAGCGATACCGGCACCCAGCTGGCTTTTCAGTTCGCGCTGACTCATCTCTCCCCGCATCAGCTCCTGAATAATGCGTACCCGCGTTCCCAGCGCCGCACGTTCGTCGGGCGTCAGAAGCAGTTGCAGCAGATCCTGATGCAGATTTTCAGCAAAAGATTGCTGTAGCAGTGCCAGAAAGCACTGCCAGTCCTCATTGCCTTGTTGGGAAAGAGCAGGGTCAGTGATGGGTCGTTGATTCATGATTGGGCTGCCATACTATTAAACTAGTACAGCAGCTTATCATAAACGATACGGGATCAGTAACGCCTCTGCCATTCGGCATCCGTCAAAATCTTGGCCGGTTGATGTAAAAAATAGCGATAAAATGCATCATATGCCAACACATTTTTAACATATCGGCGAGTTTCGGAGAAAGGGATACTCTCAATGAACGCGACCGAATCCACCCTGCCCGCGCTGTTGCCCAGCCAGGTATTCACACGGGAAGGCCCGGCGTTGTAAGCAGCGCTGGATAAAATACGGTTGCGGCCAAACATCTGATAGACATATTCCAGATAGCTGGTGCCGATGGTGATGTTCATTTGCGGATCCAGTAGCTGAGCCGGATTGCTGTAACCCTGCAAACCAAACATATCCACGGTATGTTGCGCTGTCGCAGGCATCACCTGCATCAGACCAGAGGCTCCTACCGGCGAACGGGCTTTCGGGTTCCATGCGCTTTCCTGACGGGCAATCGCCATCGCGTAGCTTTGCGTGATGCCTTTGTCATTGGTCGCACGGCGGAATTCATCCGGCCACGCCAGCGGGAAACGTTCTTCAAGATAATCCCAAAGCTTGCCGGTAATGGTCGCCTGCACGCTGAGATCGGGCCATTTCTGCTCGAAAGCGTAACGCGCCAGTGCCGACTGCTGAGATTCAGAACGACTGCTGACCAGATAGCTCCATTCAGTGCGTGCAAGATTGTCCATCTGCCAGTACATCAGTTCACGAACGCGGGCGACTTCCGGCAATTTCGCAATGCTGGCATCAGGCTTCGCAGCCACAGAAATTTGCATCGGATAAGCAACATTCAGCTTTTGCGCGGCGGCCATCGGATAGAATCCCCGCCCCTTCATCAATGTGCGCAGCATCGCTTCACCTTGTGAGCGCTGACCGTTGTCGATCATCACTGACGCACGCCAGTACTGCCATTCATCTTCCTGCAGGGCATCCGAAGGTAAACGATCCAGCCACTGTCTCAGTCCCTGACGATCACCGGCGGCCAGCGCCATACGAATCCGACGCTCCACCAGCGTGGTGGAATGGCTGCGCAGAATAACGTTATCGCGCCATGCCGCCTGTTCCGGTGTGGCGTCGCTGCCCATATAGCGCCAGGCGACAGCTTCTTCCAGATCCAGACGTTCGCTGTCGCTCATCTTCTGCAGACGCACAAGAACGGGGATCATCGAACGGGCATTTTCCGCATCATCACGGGCGATACGCGCAAACGTAATGCTGGTGGCATTGCGGGTAAAATCAGTCGGCCCGACACTGCGCGCAAAGCTTTCAATGGTATTCGGGTTGTTTTGTAAATCCAGCAGCGCATCGCGCATGGTCTGGTAATCCGGCGGTAACTGCTTCGCCAGGAAGTTCACCAGATTCGTATTGCCGGTTTTCATCGCCAGGCCGATGCGTTGCAGCGTAGTCAATGCAGTCTGATTGCCTGCGCCCTGCCAGACGGAGAACAGCTTGTCGCAGGTATTCGGCAGTGACGTGCCGGTCAGCCAGATATCTTTCGCGCCATCAAACGCGGTTTTCTGATCGCCGGTCGCCCATTTGGCGTAATAGTAGTTGCAACGTGCAGCGACCGGTTTCGGCGGCTGCGGGCTGAAAGAGAGCAAACTGTTCCAGTCCTGACGACGCGCCAGCTCATTCACAAAGCGGGCCGGGAGGGAACGCGCAGGCGGCAATGTCGGGTTGGCTTTAACAAAGGCATTCACCTGCGCGGGCGTGGCATCGCCCAGTTCCTGCGTCAGTTGCCGGTATTCCAGATAAGGGTAAAGCGGATAATCTTCCAGCGTGGGCATCAGCTGACTGACGACGTCCAACTGATTGTTATCCCACGCCTGTTTAATCTGCATATAGTGCTGGCGTTGCGAGTCCAGCGAGTCAGCTTTCGCCACGCCCGATACTGTTACCAGCAACACGCTCATTGCCAGAGAGTGCCATTTGTCCACCTTGACCATACTTACCTTTATCCTCACGGGTTATGCCGAAACTGTTTTGCATTCTGTAGACAGCCACTACGCTAATCGATTCATTTTTAAAATTGAAGCGATGTGCGGACAGCATCACAAACTTTACACAGTGTGGTGCAAGCGACGGACAGTTACCAGACAGCGGAAGATCTATTTTCTGTCACAGAACGTGGCGGCGGGAATAATTTCTCAGGATTCAATATCCGCAATTAATTAGCGGGTATTACCCGGTAAAACGCCAATAGATAGCACCCTTACCATTTCAACCAAAATAACCACGCTGACAAAACTTAGATTTACTTACTTCAATTTACTTAGATATTTAATTCCTAAACAAACCCTAAATAAAGGGTAATTAATACCGAAATTCCTAAAGGACACATCCATCTGTTTTTAAAGAATTTTACCTATTAACGTTGATACAAAAAAAGTATTTATTGGCTCAGATCAAATTTATTCCCAGATAATTAATTATGATCACACCCTATTGTAAAATTGATTTTTTGATATTCACTATTTCGCCGTCAGGATTGAAATATTAATAGCAGCGCAGTTCATGGCTTATGGAAAGTATATGACTCACTCAACTTCATCTGTAAAAACGAATGCCAGCCCCTCTTCTTCTGTCGCGACAGAAAACAAAAACTGGTATCAGATTAGTGGTAACGACGCCATGCAGCGTCTGGGAACTGGCGAGAATGGCCTGACCCGGCACGATGCCAGCGAGCGTCTGAAAGAATATGGCCCGAACGCCTTACCGGARAAAGCCGCCAAAAGCGCCCTGATGCGTTTTCTGGCGCACTTCAATGATG